>JAEIOE010000006.1 GCA_016342455.1 Mycoplasmatota bacterium
TTCAACTAGTCTTTTTAAACCTCAAGAATATATCGCTTAATTCATTCTTCCATTAAACTTTTGACACTACCTAATCTTCTTCAAGCAATGAGTAGAAAAGTTCATCCCACCACTCGTTTTTACGTTCTACATAGATACACTTTTTAAAATGACCCTCTAAACGCAACTTCAATTTTTCACATACCCTTTTGCTAGCTATATTTTCTGGTTGACAAGTCGCAACGATTCTATGGGCTTTATCAACTTCAAATGCATGTTTAATAAAAGCTTCTCCTAATTCTGTAATGATTCCAAGATTTTGATACTTTTTATTTAAAACCCAACCTATTTCATAGGTATCTCTCATAAACCAATTGTGATAAACAAAATGACCTATGAGCTTATTGTTTTCTTTTAAGATAATACCATGTACAGGATCTTTTGATTTTATTAACTCTAAAATTCCTGCTTCATCCAATACTCCATGATCAAAGAATCTCATTGTAAACTCATCTTCTAAATATTCTTTTAGATTAGACGTATCTGTTTCATTTATCGCTCTAGTATATACTTTCTTTGAATCTATCCTCATATTACTTCTTCCTAGCTCTTGGATGTGTATTTAAATACTCTGATTTTAACTTTTCTTTTGAAACTCTCGTATATATTTGAGTAGTTGATAAAGAAACATGTCCCAATAATTCTTGAACCACTCTTAAATCTACTCCATTGTTAATCAAGTGAGTAGCGAATGAATGTCTAAAAGAATGGGGTGATATTTTAAGTGTGGAAGCTTGGTGTTCTAACTCTTTTTCTAAAATAAGATTGATCCCTCTGTTGCTTATCTTTTCCCCTCGGAAGTTTAGAAAAAGACTTGTTACAGATTCTTTATTTCTTAATGCTAACTCTGGTCTGGCATTAAGCAAATAATCTTGAATAGTTAGAATGGCTGTATCATGAAGTGGAACAACTCTTTCTTTGTTTCCCTTTCCATGAATTAATATTGTTTTTGTTAAAAAATCTACATTTCTTATTTCTATGTCTAACAGTTCTTGAGCACGAAGCCCTGAACCATATAACACTTCAAATATAGCTTTGTTTCTTTTTCCCAAAGCCTTAGTTGTATCTATATTATCCAAAAATTCAATCATTTCTCTTGGGTAAACAAATTTAGGCAACTTACGATTCACCTTCGGTAATACGACGAATTCAAAGGGATTTTCCTTAACGATTTCTTCTTCATATAAAAACTCATAAAAACTTCTTACGGCCGATATCTTTCTTGATATTGATTTAGGAGAATACTGATTGTATAAATATGTGATATAGAATTTAGCAATTCTATTAGACACATGCATTAGATCTCCTAATTCTTCTTGATTTAGAAAATTAATGAGATTATTAATATCATTACTATAAGAAACAACAGTATTTTTTGAATACTGTCTTTGATATTCTAAATAGTCTTGATACATCAATAATAATTCAGTGTTATTCAAGAACACCACTTCCTATCATATCTTTCACTGCTTCTAAACTTCTATTAGCATATAATTGTTTACGATCGCTTTTTTTATGTTTATCTTCTAATGAAGGAAAAATACCAAAATTAGTATTCATTGGTTGAAAATCAGATGGATTCGTATTCGCTATGTAATAACTTTGAGATCCTAGAGCTGTGAACTTAGAAAACTCAAACAAATCCATTTCTCTTAGTAATCTAGACATATTTAATCCAGCGATAAAACCAGAACCAATTGATTCAACATAACCTTCCACTCCACTTAATTGACCAGCAAAAAAAATCTTCGGATTTTTCTTTGACTGATAACAACTATTAATAGTTGTTGGTGCGTTTATAAATGAGTTTCTATGCATGATACCATACCTAATTATATTAGCATTTTCTAGTCCTGGTATCATCCTAATAATGCGTTTTTGTTCAGAAAACGTTAAATGAGTTTGAAAGCCTACGATATTAAACATACTTTTTCTAAGGTCATCTTGTCTTAATTGAACAACTGCATAAGGTCTTTTTTCACCTTCTAAGCCTAAACCAACAGGTTTCATTGGGCCATAGGTTAAGGTTTGATATCCACGTCTTGCCATTTCTTCAAATGGCATACAGCCTTCGAATACTTTTAGTTCAAACTCTTTTAATTCTACCGTTTTTGCATTGATTAGTTTGTTATACCAAATATCATATTCTTCTTTCGTCATTGGACAGTTGATATAGTCCGCTGTCCCTTTGTCATATCTACTCTTAAAGTAGGCTTTATCCATATTGATAGAATCAAATTCAATAATAGGCGCTATTGCATCAAAAAAGTATAGTAAATCTTCACCCACAAATTCTTTTATATTTTCCATTAGCTCAGGACTAGTTAGTGGACCAGTTGCGATAATGGTATAGTGATCAAAATCAATACTCGTAACTTCTTCATCAATGATTTGAATCAAAGGATTACTTGTAAGAGCTTCAGTAATGTATCCAGAAAAATTGTCTCTATCAACCGCTAAAGCACTACCTGCTGGAACTTTATTATTATCAGCGGCTTTAATGACTAAAGAGTCTAACATTCTTAACTCTGCTTTCATTAAACCAGCTGCATTCTTAACATCATCCGAACGCAAAGAATTAGAACAAACTAGTTCAGCGAACAAATCACTTTTTTGAGCATCATTTTTGACTAATCTCTTCATTTCATATAAATTTACTTCTATTCCTCTTTTAGCTAACTGATAAGCAGCTTCAGAGCCAGCCAATCCAGCACCTATTACATTTACAATTGGTTTCAATTTAACACATCCTCTTAAAGTTTATTATAACATAATTTAAACAATTTAAATAAATAAAAGGGCGGTTCACACCGCCCTAAAGTTTATTTTTTTAATCTTAAAATGATTGGTTCTAACCCCAAATCCATCAATCCATTAGTAACATGTACAATTTTAGAGTTTAGATAATTACGATAACGTCCATCTTCTAAGTCCACAGCTAACTGTCCAAAAGCTAGTCCTACATTAAAGATACCAACAAATTTGTCTGTTTCATTTTCAACTGTGTTATAAGCCACTCCATCTATTTCAGGGATTTTTATATCAAAAATACCTTTTGCAAAAATAGACTTCTTTTTTAGTTTATTTAACTTCTTAATGAATTCTGAAATATTACCATTTCTATGAAATAATTCTTTTTCAAATAAGGAAGGTTTATTTTCAGCTAAGAATTCTTCTCCAGCATAAAGCATCACCGCTCCTTTTTGAAAATAATTTAAGGCTGTCCAGTTTTTGATTTTATCTAAATCATTTCCTACATATTTAGCAATTCTATCAAAATCATGGTTTTCTAAGTTTTTCATTTTAACATAATTAGACGGATAAATTTCTTCTTGTCTCTTTATCGCTTCCAAATAATCTTTTAAAGGTCTTTTTCCATATAGGTAGTCTTCATAATATGGTTGAACATCATAATCATATGCCATATCGAATACTTCATATATTTCTGATTCAGACATACAATCATGTCCTAAGTCTCTTAGGTATTTACAGAATCCCCCATGTACAGACTCACTTAACCAAAAAGTGCCTCTATTTACTCTACTTACTTTCTTTCTTGCTAGCTTCCAAAAATCTCTAGGAACAAGTGAAGCTACATCACATCTGTAAGCATCCACGCCCATCTCGCTATACATTACTAAAATATCCGTTAGTTCAACCCATAGTTCTTTACTATTAGCGTATTCAAAATCACTTACATCAGACCAATCTTCCACTTTATTAGATATTTCACCTAAAGCATTTCTATAGAAATACTCAGGATGTTTTTCTAATAATACTGAATCATTAGAACTATGATTATACACCACATCCATCATTATTTTCATTTTGCGTTCGTGAACTTCGTCGATTAATTCTTGAAAATCTTCCATTGTTCCTAATTCAGAAGCAATCGCTCTGTAATCCTTAATTGAGTAAGGACAACCAAGACTTCCTTTTTTTCCAACTTCACCAATTGGATGAATTGGTAATAGATAAACAACATCTACTCCTAAATCTTTAATTCTATCAAGTTCCTTAATAACTTCTTTAAAAGTTCCGGCTTTTGAAAAATTTCTTACATAGATTTGATATATTACTAAATTTCTCAATTTGATTTTTGTATTCTTCATATTTCCTCCGTATGGTTGTGTTTTTGATATTTAACTATATACTACTATATTTTTCTAATATAATCTATGATTACCAAATGAATAGTTATATGAAAATGTTTACATGTTTATGTGCGTTTTTCGCACATTTTTAGTGTTTTTTTTGATGTTTATGTAAAAAGTTACATACTTTTTTGTATATTTGCTTTAAAAATACAGAATTTTATGTATAATCTTACATATAAGAGGTGATTTTATGTCAACCATCAAAGATGTCGCAAAGAAAGCTCACGTAAGTGTCGCAACCGTTTCAAGGGTCATTAATTCAAAAGGTTATGTAAATATTGAAACAAGACAAATGGTTCTTGATGCAGTAAAAGAATTAAATTATGTTCCAAACGAATTAGCGAGATCTCTTTTTCAAAAGAAATCTCATATTATTGCTGTATTAGTACCACATCTTACTTCTTATTATTTTGCAGAACTCTTAGATATCATTGAAGATTTAGTTGTTAATTTGGATTACCGTCTTATGGTATGTAATTCCCATGACGATCCTGAAAAAGAATCTAAATACTTAAAGATATTTGACCAGTACAATATTGATGGACTAATTCTGATTGCAAATACACACAGAATTGAAGATTATAAAAAACTAGAAATTCCAATAGTTGAAATAGATCATAATTTATCAGAAGAAATCCCATCAGTAACCTCAAATAACTATCTTGGTGGTAAATTAGCGGCTGAGAAGCTTGTAAATGGCGGCTGTAAAAAGATTATCCACTTTAGAGGGCCATCTGATCTGGTAACCGTGAAAGAGAGAACAGAAGGATTTAAAAGCGTACTTAAGAAACGTAATATACACAATTTTTCATATGACTTAGACTTTATTACACCTAGTGGTGAGGAAATTGAAAACGTAATATTATCTAATCCTGACTGTGATGGTATTTTCTGTGATTCTGACGTAATGGCAATTCATGCAATTCAAGCCTTAAAAATAGCAAGAAGACTTGTCCCTGAAGAAGTTCAAGTAATTGGTTTTGATAACATTGAATTAGCACAAATATTTAAACCTTATCTTACAACCATTAGCCAAGATAGAGAAAAAATCGGGAGTTACGCTGTAAGAACACTAATGAAACTCATCAATAAAGAGGACTTAGAACAAGTCCATCATAAAATTGATGTGACCCTTATCGAGAGAAATACTACAAAATAAAAACACCCAATCGGGTGTTTTTTTAATTACTTTCTAATTGTTCCATTAGTTTTTCTAGCTTTTCAGCTGTTTCATCTGATATAGAATGCTCTATCCCACAGGCTTCGTGACTCGCTACTTCTTCAGATACCTCTAAGTGATCTATTAGGAACCTTTTTAACAGTCTGTGTTTCCATAATATTTTTTTTGATACTTTTTTTCCTTCTTCGGTTAAAGAGATATTTCCATAGTACTCTTTTTCAACAAGTTTCTTTTCAATTAAAGTATTAATTGCTTTATTTACACTTGCCCTAGATACATTTAAGTGTCTAGCCAACTCAACTGATTTAACGTCTTCGCCGCCTTTTAAGCAAATTGCTTCTAAATAATCCTCTAATGATTCTGAGTACTTAGTATTATTCATCACTATCTCTCCCTTCAGTTTTTTCTTTATATTTAACAAACTCGGGTAATCCACAGCTTCCTGTTTTTGCACATTTCTCACAACTACCACAAGCACTTCCTTTGTTTTTTATTAATTTTCTAATCATTAAAATAACAAATATTACTACTATCATACTAAAAAATATTGATAATAGTGTTCCTAATTCAATTTGAGCTAACTGATATATTCCTAAAGCAACCACATAAGCTACAATCATTTCATAAGAAATAATAAAGATTAACCACTTCCAAGACTTTAACTCTCGTTTCATCGCTGAAACAGCGGCGATACAAGGTGTACTTAGTAATGCAAATGTCATAAATGCATAGGCTTGTGCAGTTGTAAAGTGAGCTTGAATAGAAGCATATAATAATGTTCCGTTTTGAATAACATCCCCATTAACTCCATACAATATACCTAAGGTACCTACAACAGACTCTTTTGCAACGATTCCAGTAAGTATTGAAACGGTAGCTTGCCAATCAGTAAAGCCGATTGGTTTAAATACTGGCAAGATAAATCTACCAATACTTCCTAATAGACTATTTCCTATCTCACTTTCAGTTAATAATCTAAATGTTCCATCAACAAATCCAAAATAACTAAAGAACCAAATAACAATAAAAGCAGCTAATAAAATTGTTCCTGCTTTTACCAGGAATTCTTTCGATCTTTCCCAAGTATGTCTTAAAGTATTCTTAATTGTAGGAGTACGATATTCTGGTAATTCCATTATATAGTTCGCAGTTGAACCTCTAAATAATACTTTTTTAAAGAAAACCGCAGATAATATTGCGACCAATAAACCTAATACGTACATTGAAAATACGACAATGAATGAACCATTTCCAAATAACGCTCCTGCAAACACTCCATAAATAGGAGCTTTTGCTCCACAGGATACAAATGGAACAATCATTGTTGTTATTTTTCTATCATCATCATTGTCTAATGTTCTTGTATTAGCGATAGCTGGTACAGAACATCCGAATCCAATTAACATTGGAATAAATGATTTGCCTGATAAACCGAATCTGCTTAAGGCTCTATCCATAATGAAAGCGGCTCTTGCCATATAACCTGAATCTTCTAATATTGCTAAGGCGAAGAAAAGTATTGCTAACTGAGGTAAGAATCCAACAACAGCGGCTAAGCCTCCAAAAATTCCGTTTGTAATAAGTGATCCAATATAATCAGCCATACCTAAACTGTTTACTCCACCAATAATCCATGCAAAGAATTGATTGATCAACCAAACAAATTGATTGGTAATGAAAGTTCCTATTGGACCAAAAGCCAAAAAGAACACAGTAAACATGATTAATGCAAATATAGGAATACCGAAAGTCTTACTGGTTAAGATTTTATCTATCTTATCTGTGGAAGATTCTTTCTGTACTGCGTTTTTTAAATAGGTTTGATTTACTACCTCTAGAATTTTTTCGTATCTTGCATTTGGTAGAACCATATCAAAATCTAGAATATGTTTTTTCTTTTCTGTAAAATATAGTTCTAGTAAATCTTTTGTTTGAATGCCATCTAAATGAATTCCATCAAGTGCTTTCAATCCATCTTCAAAAAATCTTATAGCTACAAATCTGTCATTTACTATTTTATTGAATTTACCAATTGTTGATTCAATCTCATCATTATAAACTGTAGTTTTATGTACTTTTTGAATATCTATCTTTTCTATTGCTTGAATTAGATTATCCATTCCAATTTTCTTACTAGCAGAAATCGGTATAATAGGAACTCCAATAATTTTAGATAGTTTTTTGTAATCAATACTGTCTAACTTTTTCTCAACAACATCCATTGCGTTTAACGCAATTAGCATTGGGATATTTGAATCTAATAATTGAAATGTCAAAAAAAGATTCCTCTCTAAATTAGAAGCATCTACAATGTTAATTATTAAATCCATTTCTTTATTTACAATATAATTAGAAGCCACTTCTTCTTCCAAAGAAATAGTTGATAAAGAATAAATTCCTGGTAAATCAACTATAGTAGCTTCTATATTTTTTGATATTAACTTTCCTGATTTTTTTTCTACTGTAACTCCTGGCCAATTACCAACCGATTGATTACTTCCTGTTAGATTATTGTATAGTGTTGTTTTACCAGAATTAGGGTTTCCTATTAAAGCAATGTTTAGCATATTACTCCTCGATTCTATCCACTATAATAGTTCTTGCTTCAGCTTTCCTCAGCGTTAAAGAATAACCTTTAACCATAATCTCCATAGGGTCTCCAAGAGGTGCAGTTTTTTTGACTAGAACTTTCGTGCCTGTAATTAATCCCATATCGATAATTCTTTTTCTAAGATTATTCGAATAAACTTGTTTTACAATGCAAGTTTGTCCAGGTAATATTTCTTTTAAAGTCATAATACATACCTCCTTTGTTAACCTTAGCTAACTACCTTTATAAAATATAAAGCTATATTGTTAGCTTGTGTTAACATTATAGCTTCTTTTATATTTTTTGTCAATCTTTATTGCTGAATACTTTCTAATTCAAGTAAGGCTTTTTTGATATCTAAACCCCCTTGATATTGTCCGAAAGTTCCATCCGATTTTATCACTCGGTGACAAGGTATAATTATGGGCAAATTATTCTTCTTACAAACCGTTCCTACTGCCCTTGCTGCTCCCTCAAAACCAGCTTCTAAACTGAGCTTACTATAAGAGCACTTTTCACCATAAGGTATTTTGCTCATAACAGTTAAAACTCGCTTGCTAAAATCAGTTCCTACCAATTTATAAGGAATTTCAAAGGTTTTACGAATTCCTGTCAAATATTCATCAATTTGCTTCATAGTTAATTGAATAATTGGAGTGATATTATCACTAATATAATTTTGTGGATTCAAATCAATTTTGGTAAGAAAGCCATCGTGCTCAAAAATTCTTATTTTGCCGATTTTACTATCATAAGTACCATTTCCCATTTTTCTATTTTTCACCACTTTCATGTTGATAATTTCTAAAAATATTACTTGATACTAGAAAAATGCTAAAATTTACTTAACATATTTATCTAAAAATTCTTTAATACTCCATTCATATTTTTCTTGATCAGCATAATAAGATCCAGCATGCTGTGCATTGTTATCCGCTAAAAAAAGTTGCTTCTCACCTTTATAAGATTCATACATGTCAACTGAGTGTGTATATGGTATATATGCATCCGCTTTTCCATGTACAAACATGATTGGTACCGAAACGTTATTAATCGCTTTAATAGGCGATATTCCTTTAATATTTATTCCTGTATTTATCTTAAAAACTAATAAAGTAAACCAATAAATAGGATACACTGGTATTTTAAATTTTGACCAACTTAATTGTCTGATTAGCAAGCTAAAATCAGAAAAACTACAGTCACTTACGACAAATTTGATTCTTTTGTCTATTTCAGCTTCTAAAAGCACTGTTGCTGCACCCATAGATTCTCCATAAGTACCTATGAAAATATCATCCCCATACCTCGAAATCGTGTCAGAAATCATTGTATATAAATCATCTTTTTCCAAGTATCCTAAGCAAGTAAATTCACCACCAGAATCACCATGAAATCTTTCATCATATAGCACAATATTATAGCCGTGTTTCATCATCATTCTAGCATACTTTAAACATCCATGATGTGTGTAAGTATGCCCGTGAGCCATGACCATAAACTTTTTAGATTCTATCTTATTTTTAAGAAAATACGCTTGCAAATCATAGCCATATTTTGACTTAACGATATACTTAGTCGTTAGATTCTCTTTATAAAATTCCATAATACCAGGGTAATATTCAGACTCTATTTCCGCAGTTTCAATGAAGTTTCTTTTCTTTGGTTTTATAAGACCGAATGTAAATACTGTTCCTACAATAAATCCGATTAATATTAGTACCACTATAGTAATTATTATATAAGGCATAAATTCATCTCCTTTTTTTATTCACTTAACAAGTTATAATATACACCTTTTAAAGCTACCAATTCATCATGATTACCCATCTCAATAATACCATCTTTACCTAAGACAATAATACGGTCTGAGTTTTGAATTGTTGATAATCTATGTGCAATTACGATAGCTGTTTTTTCTTTTACTAAATCATCAAAAGCTGATTGAATTAATCTTTCAGTTACATTATCTAACGCACTAGTTGCTTCATCTAAAACAACAATTTTTGGTTTCTTTAAGAATAATCTAGATATAGCAATTCTTTGTTTTTGACCACCAGATAACTTAACACCTTTTTCACCAGTATATGTCAAATATCCATCTGGTAAGTCAATGATAAATTCATGTATGTTCGCTCTTTTTGCTGCAGCTACCACTTCTTCATCACTTGCTTCTGGATTACCATAAAGAATATTATCCTTAAGTGTTCCATAGAATATAAATACATCTTGTTGAACATGTCCTATTGCTCTTCTAAGAGAGTAAACATCATAGTCTTTGATATTAACCCCGTCAATTGAAATCGATCCTGAGTCCACATCATAGAACCTTGGAATCAGTTTTGAGATAGTAGATTTTCCTACTCCCGTTTCGCCAATTAACCCAATTTTTTCTCCTGGTTTCACTTCTAAACTAAAATTCTTAAGCACTACTAAATCACCGTTATTATAAGAAAAGTTAACATTCTCAAACTTAATTCTTCCAGTAGGATTTTCTAGTTTAAGTGCATTTTTATCTGATTTTATCTTAGGTTCAATTTGCATAATCTTATAGAACTGTTCAAATCCAGCTGTACCTTGTTGGATTTGTTGCATCATTGAAATAAGTCTATTAATTGGTCTTACTAAGAAATTAATATATAAGAAATAGGTAAATAAATCTACATAATCTATCTTACCAAGATAAACAAATACGCCACCCAATACTAATACTAACAAATTAAGAACTAGAATTAGAAACTCATTCCCTACGTGGAAAATTGCCATTTCTTTATATGCATCTTTTGAAGAATTTGCATAAGATTCATTTACACCTTGAAATCTTTCTACTTCAAAATCTTCATTGTTATAAGCTTTAGTAAGTCTTATCCCTGATAAAGAATTCTCGATTTTTGAATTTAATTCTCCGTGCAATTTTCTTACAGATCGTTGTGTTTCTAATAGTTTCTTTCTTCTCCACCAAGTAAATACAACAATCAATAATACAAAGACAAATAGCATTATCGTTAAGATAAAGTTGATTGTCGATAAGAAAATGAATGATCCAATAAAGATAATACCTGAAATAAACAAGTCCTCAGGCACATGATGCGCCATCTCAGAAATATCTCTAAGATGATTTGTAATATAACTCATCAATACCCCTGTTTGGAAATCGTCATAGAATTCATAATCTAATTGTTCATATTTTCTAAACAAGTCTTTCCTCATATCTCTTTGAATAAACGTTCCCATGATATGTCCGTTATAAGTAACATAAAATGAAAGTCTCGCTCTAAACAAGTAGATAATAAATAAGCCAAGTCCAATATATAAAATCATTCTTAAGCCATCATTTGGAATAATAGAATTACCTAATTGAATAACAAAATTAATGTTATCATTTGGAATATAACTATTTAATACTGCTCTTGTAGCTATCGGATATAACAAATCTATTACTGACATCCCAAATGCTGATGCTAAATCTAATATGAACACCGTCATATGATTCCTATAATAACTAATAAATTTTTTAACCATACACTACCTCTTCTTCTGAACTCTTAGTAAGATTTCTAAGTTTAATTTTTTCTAATCTTGAAATGATATATATCGTAGCTATCAACATAACCGTCCCTTTAAATATGGAACTAATGTTAATCGCCCACCAAATTCCCGTTTCTAACAGTGTCGCAGATAAAATAATTGCTAAAGGTATTCTTATTACGTTACCAATAATACCGTTTGCAGATGGAACAGCACTTTTACCCAAACCATAAAACAACCCGGTTCCTACCGCTTCAATCATCATGAATATCTGTGATAAACTTATAATACGTATATATTTAGCTCCATGTGCTACCGCTTCTGGATCATCCATAAAAATCCTCATAAGCCATTCTGCTTTGAAATATAATAAAGCTGTAACTAAAACAGAATAAGGAATTAAAATAGCTGATATGTATATAATCCCTTTTTTTACTCTCTCTAGTTGATTAGCGGCTATATTTTGACCAACAAAGACTGTAATTGCGGCTTGAAATCCTCCGCCAATCATCCAGGTTAACTGTTCAACCTGAGATCCAATTCTCTGAGCACCTAGTATTGCATCTCCAAACTTCACAATCATCACTCCAATATAAATTGAAATGCCAGTAAATAATATGGAATGTACGAACGTAGGGAAGCCAATTCTCGCTATTTGTTTCATTGCTTTCAAATTGAAATTTTTTAAATTAAATATTTTAATGCTTGGATTATGCGTTTTGTATACAATGATAAATATAATCAAAGTTACAAATTGCGAAATAACTGTAGCTATCGCCGCTCCTTGTATACCCATTCTAAACACTAATATAAATAAAGGGTCCATAATGATATTCAATATAAACCCTATTGCTAAAATAATTAAATTAATCTTTGTTTGGCCTAAGCCTTCATTAATAGAAGCAAATCCGTTATTTAAGAACTGGAAAAATATAAAGCCTCCTACTATAGGAGCGTACATCAAAGCATAATTTACAATGTTTTGATTATCTAAATTAAATATAGCAAGAAATTCTTCTTTAAATATTAGGATTGTCGCTGATACAAATAAACCAAGAAAAAACTGCATCAAAATACCGTTCGTAGCGTAAGTATCAATATCATCTATTCTATTTTTACCAACTGAATGACTAATTTTAACGCTTGTACCTATTTTAGAAATTAAAATAAATCCAAAAGATAACCAAAGCATATAAGAGACAGTACCCACTGCAGTGACTGCATCCGACTCTATTAAACCTATTTGATCTACTCTACCAATCCAAAACATATCGGTCAGGTTATATGCCATTTGAGATATTGCAGTTAATAACACGGGCAATGCTACTAGCAAAAGCTTTTTAAGGATTGATCCTTCTGTCAAATTAAATACTTTTTTCATGTTTTTCCTCTAAAAAGAAACTTCAGATTGAAGTTTCTTCCATCTATATTTATTCTTCTAAGAAATATGTTGCTTCCATATCCGCGGTTGATAACGCAAACGCGAGTGGAAATTTACTAAATGCCTGACTAACATTATTGATATTATCTTTATCCGTGAATCCCATATGATATCTAATGGCAAACGCTTCTTCTCTACTTAACTTCATGAATCCAGAAATAATATATACTGATTTCTCGCCATGACCATAAGGTAGTTCATCATTAAAATCATAACTAGGCACCTTATTCCATTTACCTGAATCATCTTTTACATTTCTAAATGATTTTTTATACACATTAACCTTGCATAAATCATGTAACAAAGCTACTATCGCTATTGATTCATCACTTACATTAAGGTTATACACTTCTTTAACTCTTGGTCTGTCTAGATAATCCTTTAAACATTTATAAACGTTTATTGAGTGTTCTAACAAGCCCTCAGGCTTTGACAAATGATATCTTGTAGAAGCTGGCGCTTCAAAAAAATCACTTTTACTAGATAATAAAAAATCTAATAGTTCTGCTGAACCGGCTCTCGTAATAAATTTCTTATAAATAGTTAAGAACTCTTCCTTCATTTAAAGCACCGTCCCATAAACAGCAGTACATTCAACATCATATGTCTTATCTTTATAATTAACAGGTAACGTTACATCAACCACTTCTAGTACTTGATATATTGTGTTGTCGCTTAAATCCTTAATTTGTTGATTCACTTCAAAACTATTTTCTTCTTTACTACCATAGAAAACCAAAATATCATCTTCAATATATCTTTTTGCATGTCTAGACATAAAACCATCAAACAGTTTTACTCTTATTTTGCTATCTAGCAAAACAAAGCGATAAGGATTTTCTAAATTGAATCTGTGTTTCAATTTATCTTTTTTCACTTGTTTTTCGGCACTTGTTACAACATGGTTGTATTCTTTTTTTGCTGCATTAGAAATTTCAATACCTAAGTCTTTTAATCTAACAGATAAACTTCTTTTTTCACTCATTTTATTCACCTTCCTAATTTAATTCCAAAAGTGTTATGCTCTCAACCGATGCGGTATTTGGGAACATATCAATTGGTGTTATTGATTTGATCTTATATTTATTTCCGAGTTTACTTATATCTTTTGCTAATGTTGATGGATTACATGAAACATATACGATTTGTTTTGGTAATGTTTTTGCTAAAGCGGCAATCACTAGTGGTGCTAACCCGCTTCTTGGTGGATCCAATAATACAACATTAGGTTTAATTCCCTTATTAATTAGTTTCGGCATAGCTGATTCAACATGTTCTGCTATAAACTCAACATTTTCAATGTTATTTAGTCTCGCATTCTCAATAGCGTCCTTAATCGAAGCTTCCGAATAATCTATCCCATATACCTTCTTAGCGACTTTAGATAATAAGATACTAGTGATACCTATTCCTGAATATAAATCAAATACAATAGAATCTGGACCTATATCAGCCATATCTATTATCTTCTCATACATTTTTTCCATTTGGACTGTATTTAACTGATGAAAAGCGTCTGGAGATATCTTTACTTTTAAGTCTTGGAATTCGTCTTCAATCCACATCTCGCCAGCTAATAGATATAATCTATCCGATATTACTAAATTACTCTTTGGATTATTGACAGAATAAGTAACTGATTTAACATTAGAAATAGTTGAAATAATTTCTCTACCTATTTTCTTTAAATCTTCTTTGTATTCTCTCACTATAATAGTAACGGAAGCGCTATTCGTTTTTTCTAAGTATCTTGTAACTAGAAAAACTAGAATACCATCTGGATTCGCTGAATCATTTGCTTTATAACCATTATCGTTTAATAATTTAACAACTCTACTGTTTATTCTATTTATTTGCTTGTGATGCACAATACATTCTTCAATTTGAACAAAATGATTTGACTCAGGCTTATAAAAGCCTACAGCTAAACCAAATTTTGTATTCCTAAATGGCATTTGAGATTTATTACGATATTTATAAGGATCGTCCATCCCAATTGTTTTCTTAATATCCAATTCTTCTACGTTATAGTCTGTATAACGTTTAAATGACTGTTTAATAATGCTCTGCTTAATTTTTAGTTGTTCTTTATACTCAATATGCTGCATATGACAACTACCACAGTCTTCATAGTATTTACAAGGAGGATCCATTCTTTTCGTAGAAGTCCTCATTATCTTAACTATTCTTCCTATTGCATACTTATCAGCAACAAAAGTAACTTCACAAGCTACTTTTTCTTTTACAATGGCACCGGGAACGAATACTAAGGTTTTATTGTAATAACCTACGCCTTCTCCGTTAATGCCTTGTTTTCTGATATCTAATTTTATTTGATCTCCAATTACTAATTTCATAATACCACCATTCTAATTATAACACTAAAGATACAAAAATGAAATAAATGAGACAGCTTATCTGTCTCATTTTTTAATTGTATAGGATGTTACATATTTTTGTACTAATTCTTTTACTTGTTGATTGGTCAAATCTTCAAATCCATCAACAATCTCTTTTACATCGCACTCTACATTTTCTGCTTGAGTGATCTTTTCGATAAAGATTTTTTCATTATCTGTTTTGATATGTCCATTATTTTTATCTACTAATAATTCTTCGTACAATTTCTCACCTGGTCTTAATCCGGTCACATTAATTTTTATGTCTTCGTGAGGTTTCATACCAGATAATCTAATCATTTTCTCAGCTAAATCATAAATCCTAACTGGGTCCCCCATATCAAGAATGAATATTTCTCCACCTTTAGCGTAAGTTCCTGATTGTAAAATTAAACTAACAGCCTCTGGTATTGTCATAAAATAACGAGTAATATCTTTATGAGTTACAGTTACCGGACCACCATTTTCAATTTGGCGTCTAAATAACGGAACTACTGAACCGTTACTTCCTAGAACATTCCCAAATCTAACTGCTGAATAATTTGTTTCTGATTTTGAATTGATACATTGAATGATCATTTCAGCGAAGCGTTTCGTAGCTCCCATTACGTTTGTAGGCCTTACTGCTTTATCTGAAGAAACTAAAACTACTTTTTCTACCTTATATATATCTGATAATGAACAAACATTATAGGTTCCTAATATATTTGTTCTAACAGCTTCTACTGAAGAATCTTCCATTAAAGGAACGTGCTTATAAGCTGCTGCGTGGAAAACTAATTCAGGTTTATAATTTTTAAATAGTTTATCTAATCTTTCATAATTATAAACAGAACCGATTTGTAACTCAAAATCAATTGAATCTATATCTTTTTTGGTCATTGCGTGATTTAATTCAGTCTGTAAATCATACACACCGTTTTCGTATATATCAAACAACAATAATTTTTTAGGTTTAAATTTTATAATTTGTCTTACCAATTCAGAACCGATAGAACCTCCAGCACCTGTTACCAATACTCTTTTTCCAGAGATAAAGTCTTTGATTCCTTTATTATCTAATTTAACAATTTCTCTTGATAATAAATCTTCTACTCTTACTTCTTGAAGTTTTTTGCTTGGAGCATCTTTCTTTAAATTTTTGAACTTTGGAAGACGCTTAATAGTAACCGCTCTTTTCGCTACTATCTGAATTATTTCTTGAAAACGCTCATTTGTAATATTCGCAATACAAATGATTACCTCTTCAATACCATAATTATCTATTATATGTGGAACTTCTTTAATTGGTCCCAAAATAGGGAATCCAGCCATTATATTTCCGATTTTATTTTCATCGTCATCAACATAAGCTATTGGGTTATTATAAACTTCTAGGTTATTTCTTATTTCATCAAGAACAAGTTTCCCACCAGCTCCAGCACCTATTAGTAAGGTTCTTTTACCAGATAAATATATTTTTTTTGGAGATAAATATCTTAAAAAACGTTTGATTATTCTCGGCAATACCATTACAAATACTTCAAATACGTTTGTAAACAATAAACATATTTCTGGAATAAAATTAAAATTTGGTATTGCAATAGATATCACCGCAATGATAATATTCCCTATTGTCACTGCTAGAGCTAATTTAAATACTTCGTCAAATCCTGCGTTTTGAAACACCAAACGATATACTTGAGAAAATATGTTTACCATAAGTTTAATTACGATCACTACTGGTAAAACATAAAGTGCCATTCTGCGATCAAATCCTGAAACGTGAGATATAGATAGCGCAGCTATTGCTATACCATATGTTAAACAAATAGCAAAGATATCATATAGAATCATTTGCCATGTTTTCATTTTTCCAACTTTATCAAAAAAAGTAGCTTTTGGTGTCATTATTTATACCCCCGCTGAAGAATTAGCATATAAATTTTAACATAATTAAAGCACTTTTTCAATCTATTACTAACAATTAAAAAAGGGTTACAGAGAACCCTTTTTAATTATTATAAATATCAAAGTAAAATTCAATACCATTTTCAGTGTTAATCACACCGTAATCATAGCTCATAATATCTAGAATTGTTCGACAAATTGACAAGCCCAGTCCTTGACCACCATAACTTCTCGTTCTCGCTTTATCAACTTTATAGAAGCTTTCCCAAATATGTGAGATATCTTCCTCTGGAATATTAGGTCCAGTATTAAACACCGATACTCTAATGTAGTTATTTTCTTTCTCCGTTACAGATATCTTTATAGATTTCAAATCATCCACGTGATTAATTGCATTATTAATGAAATTTGTTAATACAGTTTGTAAATTATTGTAATCAGAATTAACAATGATCTCTTTAGAATCTAGTTCACATACAATGCCATTTTCTTCAAAAATTAAATTAAACAGTTTTTTTGTTTCGCTGATTAATTCGTGTAAATTCATTTCACCATAAACAAATTGTTTATTTCCACTTTCTAATTGCGAAACATTTAATAATTCTTTTACTAGGTTATCCATTTTATTTGTTTCATCTAAAATGATATTTAAATATTCTTCTTTTGTTTCTCCATCAATATCAGGAATTTTAAGTGCTTCCGTGTATCCCATAATTAGAGTTAGCGGAGTCTTTAACTCATGGCTTGCATTAGCGATAAATTCTTTACGCATTTTATCCACATCTGTTTTATGTAGTATCTCTTTAGCCAGTTTCACATTAGATAATTTTAATTCATTAATATTTTCTTCTAATTGCGAGCTCATCTGATTAATACTGTTACCTAAATCCTCATATTCATCATCTGTTTTTATGGTGACTCGAGTTGAGAAATTTAATTTTGCAATTTCTTGAGCAATTTTATTAATTTGCAAGATTGGGTTTGTAAAAGAGTAACTAATAAAATACATAATGATAAATGATAATACCATAAAGAAGAATCCAACTATAATCGTAAAAGAGTTAAAAATCTTAATGGAATCATGTATGGATTGGAACGTAACAGTCATAACATAATATATATCGTTTTCTCCGTCAATTGTTCTAGAAACACAAAGAGCAGCTACTTGAGTATCTTCACCACTATAATTATAATCTGATTGAATATCCATTAAATAAGCACTGTATACACCATCTGATAAATTAGGTACTTCCGTTGCATAACTCGCTTCATCATTGATACTTTGGCTATTGAAATCATAAATGATTCTTCCCAAAACACCTTCAGGAATACTAAATCTATTTCCATATAGTCTTTCAAATACGCTAGGCATTTCTTGAAAATTGGTCCAAATATAGTTTTCATCAAAATCGGCTATTTGTTCTAATATTTGAATATCAATATTATTAACATTCTCTATTTCCTGTAGATCATAACTTAAACTAGAACTTTCTAAATCCAAGGCTTTCACATCACTAAAAACCTCAACTAGTGAGGCTTTTCTGTTTGTAACATAATAATTTTCTAAAAAAGAATTATTTAGTAGGATCAAACCTGCAATAAAAGCCAAAATTATTCCGTAAACAATAAGGAATAATTTGGATCTAATTGAGGATTTCATTTTCCGAGTCTAGTCTATACCCAATACTTCTAACTGTAGAAATATAATAAGAATAATTACTTAATTTAGCTCTAAGTTGTTTAATATGAGTATCTACTGTTCTTAAATCACCAAAATAATCATAATTCCATACTGCATTTAAGATTTTATCTCTTGAAAGAGCAATCCCTTTGTTATCAATAAAGAATTTAAGTAATTCGTATTCTTTTGGTGTTAACACTATTTTTTCTTCGTTAATATATACTTCTCTAGCAGCGAGATCCATTTTGATAACTCCAAAGTTTACTTCTTCATGAACTCTTTTATCTTTTTTCAATAACTTATTCACTCTAGCCATTAATACACTTGGCGAGAAAGGTTTTGTTACATAATCATCTGCCCCTAATTTAAATCCTTTTAATTGATCATATTCTTCTGATCTAGCTGTTAACATAATGATTGGTGTATTTAAATAATCTCTAATACGTTCTAAAACGTACCACCCATCATACTTCGGCATCATAACATCCAAAATAATCAAATCAACTTTTTGACTTGATTCAAATAGTATATCAAGCGCTTCTTCGCCATCTGCGGCTTCAATTACGCTATAATCTTGTCTTTTCAAAAAGTCAGATACCAATCTTCTGATTCTGAACTCATCATCAACAACTAAAACATATGTATTTCTCATATTGACATCACATTCCCTTCAAAGAAAAATTCAATATATTGTTCCTGAGGTAGGGGGATAGGATTGATATATTGAATTAGATTTATTATATTAAACAAATATGAACTTATTGTGATAAAACCATGTAATTTTAACTAAGAATTACCGAATTATTAAATAATTTATCGGCAATCTCTTTAGAAAATGACGTTTTAACAACATCATAAGCTCTTAATAAATTGCTCATTCTAAAATCATGAATATCAGAAGCAACAAAATCCACTAGATTATTCTTGATTGCTTTTAGAACGAATTTTTTTACTTTTCTACCATAATCTCCTGTTAATGATGAAGCGTTTAATTGAATCAACGCTCCCATTCTTTTTAAATAGGCATAACTATTCAAATCATTTAGATATGGATAACGCTCTGGATGAGCAATGATTGGCAAATAGCCCTTCGCAGTTAGGTTATGAACAGCTTCTGCAATATCTTCATCCTCTTCAAATAGAGAAAACTCAATTAAAACATATTTAGAATTTCCCAGCGGTTTCGTTAAACCACTTTCTAAATCTCTAAGTGTGTGGATATTATAATATATTTCATTCCCTAAATATAAATTTACTTTCAAGCCTTGTTTCTCTATTTCTTCTTTTAAACTATTAAAACCCTCGATGTTTTCCTTTACCGGAGACAAATACCCTCTTTGCTTAAAATAATGAGGTGTTACAAAAACATCTGTAACACCCTGAGTTATTTCTTCTTTAATTAAATCAATTGAAGTTTGCATATCGGGTGATCCATCATCAACACAAGGTAATATATGTGTATGTATATCAATCACTTAATAACACCTCTACTCTTCGCTTGAATAATAATATCCGTAAATACCGCCAGATTTTCTAACATCAATATTAGCTAGAACCGCTCCAAGAATGTTAGCTCCATTCTCTTTAAGTTGATCCATTCCAGCTTTTGCATTTTCTTTTTTTGTTTGATTATATGCGGCGACATAAATAACCCCATCAACATACTTAGAAATAATCAATGCATCTGTAACTGACAATACTGGTGGTGAATCTACTACGATATAATCGTATTCACTTCTTAATTCATTTACTAAATTAATTACTTTTGAAGATTGTAATACGATATGTGGATAAGAAAGTTTATTTCCGGTGATTAATAAATCAATTCCTGACTCATCATGAATAATTAAATCATGAATATCTTTATCATCTACGACAAAATCATAGAATCCAACATCATTTGATTTATGGAAAGCTCTGTGAATTTTTGGTCTTCTTAAATCAAAATCAAGGAGAATTACTTTTTTACCTTTTTCTGCATAAACCGCCGCTAAATTAATCGCTGTAGTGGTTTTACCATCTTGAGGTGTAGCAGAAGTTGTTTGAATCACCTTGCAAGGAGAATCCAAATTAGACATTCTGATATTAAGCTCAAGCTTTCTATATGCTTCTGATTCTAGTGAATTTGGATCTTCAATAACTACATTTCTATACTCAAAAAATTCCATCTAATCCACCAACTTTCTTTCTCTCATTGTTCCTGGAACAGCAGCAATTACTTTTACTCCAAGATGTTTTTCCATTTCTGAAGCTGATTGATATTTATTATTAAATAATTCTTTTACAAATACAATTGCTAAAGAAACAATTCCTCCAAGTAATACGCTAATAACAATATTTAACATCTTATTTGGAGCGCTTGGAACAGTTGGTACTTCTGCTATATCTAACACTTTTAGTTTATCTTGTAATAAAACATAACCTACTTCATCATCATTTGCGATTGCAATAGAATTATTTACAAGTGTATTTGCAATCTCAGCTGCTAACTCTGGAGATTCACTATCTACACTTATATATATAATTAAAACACTTGTTTGTGTTGTAATTGAAATACTATTCGCTAAGCCTGTCAAAGTCTGTCCCTCTGGTAAACCATCTACATCTTCTAAAACACTTTCTAAAACCAAATTTGATTTTACAAAAGCTTTATAAGTTGCCATCAAATTTTGCGCAATTGAAATTGCAGATTGTTCAGAAGTTCCTGTACTATCGAAGTCTACCTGCACAATTATTGATGTTTCTGCAGTATAAGTAGGTGTAATTAATACATAAGTATAAACTGTACCGATTACTGCTATCCACATTGTGATAAAAATGATTAATACTCTATTTAACCATACTATTTTGAATAACTCTTGCAGCGTCATTCCTTCTTCTTCAACAAATTGTTGTTGATCTAATTCATTCATAAAAATCTCCTTATTAATAAGCAATTTATCATACACTAACATTATATAACACTAAGATACTTAAAACAATAAATATAGTTAATAGCTAAAGCTTAATCTTAATTTATAATGTAATCTGTTATCACGATAATTTTACTAGTGATATATATCCACTAATTATTTTATCATAAAATAAAACATTGAGCCAAGCCCAAGTATAAATAGGTAAAAACTAAAGTATTTTAGTTTACCACTTTTAAAGATGTTAAATATTAGTTTATATGCGAAATAAGTAGCTCCTGCAGCTCCAATAAACGCTAAGATATAATAAAAAATGTACTCACTGCCTATTAATCCTAAGCCTTCTGAACTTAAATCAGATATATATAATAGTATTGAGGCAAAAGATAGCGGAATATACATCAAAAAAGAAAAATTCAAAGCTGAATCAATTCCCATACCTCTTTTAATACTAGTAGAACTTGTCATACCAGACCTTGATACACCAGGAAAGACTGCGACAGCTTGAGCTAAACCAATAATTAAAACATCAGCCCAGTTAATCATCGTTTTCCCTCTTTTGATTCTCACTTCTCTAATCAAATACAAAACTGTACCTGATAACAAGAAACCAATACCTACAAAGAATGTACCATATTTTGCTAATACGATATTATCAATAGTGTCTCCGAGGATCAAACCTGTAATTCCAGCAGGTATACAAGCTACAACTATCATTAAAGCATAAATAAAATTGGCTTTTGTTGTTTCTCTACTTTCTTTCTTAAAAATATAAATTAAGAAATCTTTTAGAAGTTCTACTAACCTCTTCCAGTAAATAATTAAAAACGTTAATAAAGACCCCGTGTTTACAAGAATCAAGAATAATAAGCCTTCATCTTTTTGAACATGAAAAATTGCTTGTGCAATTTCTACATGACCGCTTGATGAAATTGGCAAAACTTCTGTAATTCCTTGAATAATTCCAAGTAATAAATACTTGATTGCTTCTAAAATGTCCAAGTTTATCAATCCTCCTCCTAAAGATTTTACTATATCTCTTTAGTTTTTGCAATGTACTAAAAAAAAGAGCCTGTAAAGAATTAGAAATCTGAGAAGATTTTTAAGAACTACAGGTTCTTTCTTTAAAATCAAACAAAAAAGGCACACAACGTGCCTTTTTGTTTATACAGAAATACACTTCTAAGAAGAAGTTGAATTTAATGTAGCTTATTCAGTTTTAATTAACCGTTCGGAATTTTTTATTGTGAAATTTCTTTAAGTTGTATCCAATAGCTATTAAATTTAACTCTAGTTTTATTCCAGAAAACGTGATTCTTGTAAAACGACGGAATTTCATGTCTTCTTTGATAATTCCAAACGCGCCTTCTACTTGAATAGAGCGTTGTACTCTAAGCGCTATACCAAGTTCAGAGTCTAGGTTCTCAATCACTTTATCTTTCATTTCTTGATATCCATTTAGGACAGAAATCGTTCTGTTGCCAATCGCTGTTGTACATTTGTTTTTCTTGCGACATCGGTCGCAATATAAACATTCATATTTTGTTTTAGTATGTGGATATTCTATATAGTTACTTTCATAATCGTATTGTTTTATGAATTTCTTATTATTAGGACAAATATAATTGCCTTCTCTATCTTGTTTGAAATTTTCTTTTTTGTATATCTGTTTTTTAAACTTGGAATCTCTCTCTTTTGCCCATAACCCATATTTTTGAAATAACTCCATGTTGTGTTCTATGCAATAGCTATAATTATCATAACTTCCATATCCTGCATCTGCGACTGGATATTTAGGATAGTTATTATACATGAGATTATATTTCTCAAGGATTGGTTTAAATGTTTTATGATCCGCTCCATTTTGATATGCATCTATTACCATAATGTATTCATTACTAACTCCTATTTGTACATTATATCCTGGTTTTAGTTGTGCATTTCTCATATGGTCTTCCTTCATATGCATAAAGGTTGCGTCATGATCTGTTTTGGCATAACTATTTCGGTTGGGTCCTATTATTTCTAAGTCTTTTTCATATTCCTTTAACTTTTCATAATACTCTTTGAATGTGTCATATAGTCTCTGTATTGGGTCTTTTCGTTGTCCTTTACCATAGACACATTTTATACCTAAACAATCGATTAGTCCCACTAATCGATTTACTATCTTTTTGATTTCTTTTGGTTTATATTTTTCTTTCTCTATGATTTCTTTATATCCATTACCTTTGAACAGTTCATTTAGTTCAGGTAGTGCTTTTGATATTTTTATATATAGTTTCTCTCGAAACTTTAGTATCGATTTCTTCCATTTAAAAGTGTATTTGTTCGCATCCGCTTCGATCTTAGTGCCATCAATATATAATTTATCTGTCTCGATATCTTCTCGCTTCATTATTTCTTGATTTATCTCCAGTAATAACGAATCTAGTTTATCTTTGATTTCATTCATGACATTATTGATTAATGTATGTGAGGGAGAGTTTATCCCCTCTATCAAATACATGAATCTTATATCATTTCTACACGCTTCTTCAAGCCTTCTTGTGCTTCTAAAACCAATCATATAGCCAAAAAATATGGCATTCATTATCTTGACTCTGTTTTTCGGTAATCGCCCTATATTGCTCTCTCTACCGAAGTATTTTTCTAACTTTATTCCTTTCATGAGTTCAAGATAGGTATATACTTCTGAATCTTTTTCTAAAATAATTCCTAAATCCAGTGGTAATACCAATTGTTTTGTTGTATAATTTACTGTGTATTTTAGTGGTTCTATCATACCCTAATTATACCAAAAAACCGGTCCCTTTTGGGTCCGGTTTTGTGTTTTTATTGGCTGTTTACTTAATTTGTTTCTTTACAGGCTCTTTTTTTATATTTTCTTATAATTCAGTTTTCCATAAACCATGTAAATTACAGAACTCATAAACCGTAACTGGTTTAGAGAAATCTACACAGAATTCAACTACAGGTTCTTCACCCGGGTTAAATGTTTTAGTATAATATTTATCTCCATTTTCGATAAATATCCATTGAATCCAATGGTCTTCTAACATAGGGTGAGTAACTGAACCCACCTTAACTGTGATTTTGCTATCAGATAATTTTTCTACAACAGGCAAATGTTTTTCATTACCTTTGTCTTCTGTTTTTGCTTGTAATAATGTCATTTCGTCATTACAACAAACTAAAGTTGAATCAACAGGGTAAGTGTAGCATATTCTCTTACAGTGTTTACAATAATAAATATTCATACCTATCTCCTTTCAATTTCTTCTCAAATCTAATTCTATTTGTTTTCCTTTGTTACTTTACTTTTTCTAGCACGTAACATTAAAACAGTAAAAATAACAAAGAAATAAAGCATAATTCCAAATAAAGCAATATTCAATAACAGTGATGCATTTGCATTTTCTCCAATGAGAACTCCGTCAACAACATTATATCCTAACGATGGTAACATCAAGAACACAAATAACGGTAAGGCAATTGAGATTGCTGTTCCTGAACCGAGAACAAGTTCTTCAGCTACAGGAGTTTCTAAGTTTTTATCTAAGCCTTTTAATAACGCGATACCAGTTGATGCTGTACCTGTTAACATACCAAATAGTCCAACGAAATACTCGTCGTTGTTTTCATTATATACCTTTTTAGTAATAAATCTCAAGTAAAGTAATGTAAATACTGCACCTATGGAAGCTACAACAGCTAATAATACTCCGAAAGAACTTAAGAAATCAAAGGTAATTGTTAATACCGCACCACAAATCATGATGTTAAAGAAGTAAGAACTTAAATTAGATAATACATAATCGTTTGTCATGAAATTCATATTTTTTCCGTGTTTTTCAATTCTATTAATAATCTTTTTATAGATCATTGCATAAAGGATACCTATGATAAAGTTAAATCCTTTAACCAATCCATAAATTGTATCACCAATAGTTCCACCCGCTTCAGTAGTTAATAAAGCTGACAGAATATATAAAGTTCCCCAAACAAAGAAGTATATTAAACTAATAATAACTATTTGAATGGTGATACCATCCATAACACTAACTTCTTTTACCGTATCAATTTTAATTTCATGAGTAGTAATTGAAGTGTCATAATATCTTTTTGTTTTTGTAATATTTCTTTTACGAGAGATTAAGTTAATAAGTAAGACTCCAATTGTCCCACCAACAACAAAACCTATTACAGCGTAACTAACTCCTAAAGTAGCTCCGTGGCCTTCTAACATTGCAGTCCACATACTACCAAAACTTTGTGCTAATCCAGGGCCTTGACCAAATCCTAATGCAAGTAACATTCCGCTACCAACGAATTTATCACTAAAGAACATTAAAACCAATAACATTCCCAGAAATCCTTGTAAGGCGTAGGTACTTGTAATAATCATACCAGTTGACCAAATCTTTTTGTTTCCTTTTGCTTGCCCACGTTTTAGTGTTAGTGCGATAAAGCCTAAAGCTAAACAGTGATAAACTATTGTTGTCATAATAGAGGTATCAATTGTATATGATCCCGGTATAACAACATCAGAAAATAATAATCCTAATACCCCACCTAATAAAGCGGTTGGTAAAACGATTCTGTTTAAAAACGGTAATTTCGTTTTTAATATTTTACCTACAAATAACAATACTCCCATAAATAAGAAGTAAACAATGACAGTCCATTCTTCCATTTTAATGTAATCCTCCAGTTTTATATTTTATCATTTCATAAAGCAACATCGGGTCTTTTAATTTAATAAAATATGTTTCCTCTTCGTAATCGAATGAAATTTCTTCTTTAAAAGTAAGGGCTAATCCCACCATTTTGTCTAGATCAAAACAATATTCATTTGTTTTATATAATAAGTACAATTTGTCATTTATTAATTCGACATCAACATCTCCAAGTTTCTTAGATTTATACTTTACTGTATCTATTTTATATAAAGTTCCATAAGTATAAATCGCTTTTTTACTAATTTCCGGTAATACACTTTGTTGTAATTTACCCCAATCAACTAAATTATCAAAATCTAAACCTTCTAAAAAGCAATATTCGTTGAAATGTGCTATTTCGCCACAATGCTTACAAAACACTTTATTTCCTTTAGTAGATATCGTTTGATGCTTTCCGCACTTAGGGCAGTAATAAATAAATCTTTCTAACCCTAAAGCTCTTTTTTTAGGATTGTATTTATAAAGTCTTTCCCTATTCCAATCGTAATCATTAAATTTCAAAGCTTCACTTAGGCCATTATATATCTCATCAAGACTTAAACTAGCTAGTTCTTCTGCTTTATATAAGGTAGTAAAAATAAGTTCAATCAACCCATTCTTAACTGTTTTACTTCCCCATCTAGCAGCAGATAAATAAGCTCCATTTGTTTTAACAATTACTACATCTTTTTTCAGTTTTTTTAGTAACTTCACCGTGCTATATGGTATCGGACTTTCCTTACCATAATAGGATGAATTACCTTCCGGAAAGAGCATGACTCCTTTTCCAGACTTTGTAACCTGCATCATTTTTCTTACAGTAATTATGTCATTTTGCCCTTTTCGTTTAGAAATGGACGGATACAATACCGTTAAGGCAAACCTCATAATTGGATTCACAAACATTGTTGCACTTATGACAGGCATTGGCGGTTCTTTTAAATATGTCGAAGTATAAATACCATCATGTAAACAAGGATGATTTCCTAGTAAAACATATGCATCTGTCCTCTTTGGATCAAAGTCATTATATTGAACTTCTATGTTAAATCTGCTTCGGAATATAGCTTTAACAACTAAACTATATATATCTCTATCTATTCGCAAAATATCACAACCTTTAACAAGATTATATCACAATATTTAATATATATTAAATAATGTAATTAGAAAGCAAAAAAAAAATTAATTTTAATTATATAAAGCGATAAGAGCCTGCTAAAGAAAAAGACAAAACTATAATTTAAAAAAAAAGCCAACAAATTGTTGGCTCTTATATTTCTAATTGATCTCCCGCTTTTAAATCAAAGCATTTATCTTTAAATCTAGTTTTAAAGTATTCAATAGCCTTATCCCCTGTACAATGCAATGGAATAATCTTATCGAAATTACATTTTTCAATATAATTTGCTATTTCTTCTATATCGCTGATACTACTAGAGCCTAAATGCATTCCAGCTAACAAATTCTTTAATCTCTTTTCTGGAAATTTTTCCTGAACTTTTTTGATACCATTCATAACATTAAAATGAGAACATCCCATAAATAAACTTAATTCGTTTTCTTCTTCTAAAATCAGAATGATTTCATCATGAAAATCATCAAGAGCACCGTCTAAATAGAATTTTGTGTTTGTGTTTTTATGAACTATATCCCCTAATACGGAGAAAGAAGGGGCTATTCTTTCATATCCGACAATCTCCTTGGACACTCTATTAATCCAAGGAATTGACCCTTTAACAAAAGGCACACCATTAAATCTCAAGTAACTTTCTTTTGCATATTTAGGAAAGTAAGCGTCTTGATGAATAATAAGTTGTTTTACCGAATTACCAGCGGGATAGTATCTTACTCCGCCGGTATGGTCATAATGACCATGGCTTAACACTATATAATTAATGGTTGATAAGTTTATTCCTAATTTTTTAGCGTTTTGAAGATATACGTTTGTATATCCTGTATCAAATAATATTTGGTATATAGGATGGTTAATATGCACGGATAACCCGTGTTCGCTTTTAAAATCAGGCAAAGCTTTATCATTAGCTAGGATAGAAATCTTCATAATAGCTCCTAGGTTCTTATTTGCGAAAAGTCATAAACTTTTCTGTGACAGATACATTCATATCTATATATATAATATGCTTAAATTTGTCATATGTCAATTATTATTTATATAATTTCCTCTTTAAACAATTCAAAAAAAAGCAGACCGAAGTCTGCTTAGTAATTATATTAGTACTTTTCTTGGTCTCCAAAATATATTGCCATTACAGCTGTCTCAACTTCTGTTTTAAAAGCTTCTATATCAGCTAAATCGCCTGCATTTAAATTAGTATAATCTAAATCTTTAAGATTAGCAAAGTCTTCATTGAATAAATCAAGAACATCCGCAATTGCAGTTTCCATATCAGTTACTTCTTGAGTGCTAAGCCCAGTGATTTCTAATAAGTCTGCATCTCCTAAAGTATCAAACACTACAACTAGTATATCATCTAAAGTACCTCGATTTCTACTAGTCATGAAGTCATCATAAACGCCTGCCACAAAAATTAATTCTGCATTTGAACTATAATCATCCATATACATATCAAGATTATAATCGCTATCATAATCACTTCCATACTCGGTTGCATAATAGCTATGAATATTTCCTAATACAACTTTGTATTGTTGCAATACTTCTTCATCAACCATATACTCCACTAAATTTTGTGAGAAAGTTAATATATCTTGATTCGCCGCTTCTAATCCTACCGCGATAGCGTCTTTAGCAGCTGTTATTTCTAAAGTTGTAAATGGTAGTTCTGCGCCTCTCATATCAGTCATCATTCCAAATTGTGCTAGGATTGACTCAAATATCGAATCTAATAAGAAACTTGTCATTTCATTTAAACCATCTGCATCTAATGATTGCAAGAAAGCATCTACTAAGTATAAGGCTTCTGACATAACATCAAGATTTGTAAGTTCTCGAGCTTCATAAACTCTCGTTCTATTAGCATACGTTTCGCCTGTTGCTTCATTAACTAAATCATAAGCATAATAAGTATTTGATATTGCTATTTGACGAACTATTTCTCCATCACTTTCTACGAAAGCATCTAGAACAACTCCAAATGAATCTTCAAACATCATTTGTAAATCAAGTAATTGTTGGAAATCCATTGAAGTGAACATAGCTTCCATGTCTTCTTGACCTTCCATGTTTGATAATACTGTAATATATTCATCAAATAAAGCTTCTTGTTCTTCTTCTGTGAATATTTCTCCTATCGTATCAAATAAATCTTGATTATCATCATAGAATGTATTGAAATATTCAACTATCATGATAAACATTTCAGCACTCATCATTTCATCTGACATTTCTTCGTCTGAAACAAAACCTAAGAACTCTTCAAAGAATGCTTCATCAAATACATCTAAGAAATTAGTGAAAGCTTCAACAGAATACAATGTTTGAGCTGCCATTTTACCTTTGTAATTTTCAACTGCTGTATCATAATTAAGCGTTGTTCCTGAAAGGCTAGATACTAAATCAACTAATTCCATAACTAATGTTACTTCTTCTTCTGTAGGCATTGTTTCTCTTAAAACATATACGATTTCAGTTTTGACATTTAGTAATTCAGCTGCTGATAAATCTGATGGACTATCTGTTTCAGCTAACCCGTCGATTAATGAGATTAAATCATCGCTAATCATTGCTTCTACAGAAATAAAGTAATTAATTGTTGAAGTGATAGCTAAAACAATACTATCTGGATCTGCTTCAATTTCATCAATCAAATCTTCGTAAGCATCAATTTGCATTTGAATAGAATCAATTTTTTCTTGAACGTATTCTTCATCATACCAATTATAAGGATCGTCAAATTCGTTTTCCCACATGTCAATATTGCTTTCTTCCATTTCAATTAGTTCCTCTAAATAAGGTACTAATTCTGTTTTAACAAAAGCAGAAACGACAGCTTCAATGTTGTCCATTTCTCCAACTAAAGCTCTTAAAGCTAACATCATTCCTTCAAAAGAATCAACATCATCCATAGAATCCCCGAAATTATCCATTTCATCTACTAAAGCTTGAACCTCAAGAGATAACATTCCTTTGTTAACTAACTCTTCTGCAAATTCATCACTTAAAGGCATGTTGCTTTGAGCCAAAGCAGTTCTAACTGAAGCTACTTCTTCTGTTTTATTAACAACATAAGCTAATTTAACACTTAATGGCGAATCTTGCATTCCTCTTGGTGCTCTTGTACGAACCTGAAATACTAAAACGTCTCCTGTTAAAGAACTAAAATCAAAACTGTTTGTTTTAATTTTGTCTACTTCTTCATCATTGGCATATACAATATAGCCAGATGCATCTTCTACTTCATTCCAACTTAAAGTTGTTCCCACAATAGTGAGATTAGTTGGTTTAGCGATAAACTCATCTAAATTGATATCCATCTCTGAACCATCCGAGTTACATCCTGCAATACCCAATACAAGAAATAACCCTAAAATAATTACAATAATTTTTTTCATAATATCTCTCCCCTAATATATTTTTATTTCATCTATTATATCTGTCTTGTATATATTTATAAAGTAATAAATATAGCTTAACAATAGTACCAAACTAACAATAACACAACCATAAATGATAGTCAACGGAGTGCTAGTGATATCCTTATAATAATTAGTCAATAAAACCATATATTTCATGTTTTCTGACAAAATAACAACTTCTAAGAATCCTACACCTAAAATTATGATTAGAATTAAAAAGTATTCCTTTAATAATGTTTTTATAAAATCTCCCCGATTAGCTCCTAACACTTTAATTTTAGCTAACTCGTTTTTTAAACTATAAAAAACTAGTAATGTATTATTAAATATTACAATAATAAAACAGATAATCATAAAAGAAGTAAAAACAGAAAAGAAATCTGTAATTCTAATTGCTCCTTGAATCATTTCTTCAAAATAAACATCCGGATCCAATACATAATACATTTTACTACTATAATCTGTAATCAAATCATTAAATAGCTGTTCTTTATTATCTGTATTTATAAATAAAGCATTTGGAATGGCTAATTCTTCATATTGCGGCAGATAAGCAATATTTGAAAATATAAAATTATCAAAATTCATATCTAAGAATCCAGCAATTTTAACATCAATATTTTTTAAATTGTAATTTAAATCAACCGTTACTGTATCTCCTACTTCTAAATTATATACTATTCCATAATTTTTAGGAAGTAATACATAGGCTACTTCATTGTTTAAATAGCTTTCATCAAAGTCCAACTCTTCAATGCCAAAATAGTTTTCTATCCTGTCTTGTTCCATTGAAACGAAGAACTTACAAGGTTGACTATCTGTTTCGTTAAAGTGAACATATATATTTTGATAAAATACAGCTTCGTCCACACTAACTACATCATATTCTTCTATTTCAGTCTTTAAAGCGTCATCATAATCATAAACATTTGCTATTGTTAGATCATAATCCATAATACCATAAAACTCATTTATCTCACTAGATATGAATGTTCTAACAGAGAAAATCATGACAATAGTTATTAAACATATTAATACAACCCTTAAAGATTGATGTAAATGTTTATTATCTTTCAAATATTTTAATTGGAAAATAGTAAATAAAGATTTTCTCTTTGTTTTTCTAATTAGATTAGATAAGATAACAACAAGATAGCTTAAAACATTAAATGATAAATACACAGATAAGAAAACTATGATTGTTGCATGAATCTTTAATTCAAAGAATACAAAGACATATTCAACTAACAACAAAACAGCCGCTATTATTATATTCAATCCTTTTGTATGGTACAATTTATACCTTTTGCTACTTGATAAAGAAACAGAAGACTTCTTATACTCTTTTCGATAACTTATATACGCTCTCAAAATGACATATAGTAATACCACTAGCAAAGAAAGTAATGTAGGTAAGAATTTCAATGGTATCAATCCATTAATACCATAAACATGTAATCCTAGATTAATAACTACTAAAGCTAATATTATTCCAAATATAAATGAAATTGCTGTATAGACTAACCATTGAATCAAACTAACATGCCAAATAAATTTCTTTTCTCCTCCCAAAATGCTAACAACACCTTGTTGCTGGGAAATATCCTTACTAATCATTGGGAACAAAGAGTCTAAAACCATAAAAATAGCTAAAACAACAATTAAACCTACGGATAACATCATGGAAACTAAATCCATGGCTCTCGATTCAATATAATCCCAGTTTACTGTGGGGAATATATTGTAATCGCTGAAATCATCATTGTTGTTTAATGCTTCAATTACTTCATTTATGCTATAATCATCATTTATATCTAAATACAGTGTGTTACCAAAATTTGTTAGATTTATACCATAGATAGCTTGTAGAAGTTCTTCTTTATCCATATAGAATGTAAGGCCTGAAAATAAACCCTCATCTGGAAAGATATCTCCTACTGTGTAATCTAATACATCATCAAATACATAAAAACTGAAAGTATCTCCTATTTGTAAATTATGTTTCTCGGATAAGGTTTTAGTAATGATTATCTCGTTATCTTTTATCAAAACATCTTTATCAACCAAATATTCAAACTCGTGAGGTAATGAAGACATCATTTTTGTATAAAATATATCCGTACCTTCTGCAAGAACATCTAAATTAAAGAAAGACATTGAATAGTAGATATAATCAGCATACTCATCATTCACTTCTCTTTTATTTATCAGTCTTGAACTAGAGTACTCATCATAAGTCATTACGATATCTATTTGATTGTATGTATCAACAGCTTGTAACTCATAAATTTTAGAAAAAGTAAACTTCATTCCAAACAATAGCATCATCAAACAAAAAATCAGCGATAATGTTAGTATTATCACTAAAGAACTTTTTTTATTCGAATTTATGTTTCGGTAAGCAAATAGAAATTTGAATTTGTTTGTTTTCATACAACTCTTCCATCTAATAATCTATATACTTTACTACAATAAGTTAAGTATTCCTCATTATGAGTTACCAAAACGATGGTAACTTTTTTTTCTTGATTTAATTTCTTTAATAAAGTCATTATTTCAGAACCGCTTTTTTGATCTAAATTTCCTGTGGGTTCATCCGCAAAGATAATTTTTGGTTGATTAATCAAAGCTCTCGCAATAGCAACACGTTGTTGCATACCCCCTGATAATTGATTAGGATAATAATCTTTATATTCTGACATACCAACTGTCTCTAACATATCAACAATATCATCCTCTTGTTTATTTGCTAAAATTTTAGCTAAGAGAACATTCTCGTATACTGTTAAGTTTGGTATCAGATTATAAAATTGAAAAATAAAGCCTAATTCTGTTTTACGTAAATTGGCTATTTCTTTATCAGTATATTTAGTTATATCCTTGTTATTAAAGATAATTGTACCTGAAGTGATCTTCTCTAAAGAACTTAAACAATACAAAAGAGTAGTTTTACCGGACCCCGACGGTCCAACAATACCTGCAAAGTCTCCTTCATTAATTTCAATTGAAATTTGTTTTAACACATCTTGTTTAAGTAAGTCATTCGAAAAACTTTTTGTTAAATTCTTAGTTTTAATTACAGTCATAGAATCTCCTAAAAAAAAAGATATTATTGATTATTCAATAATACCATTTATACTATAGTTTTTCAATAGAACTAGATGCTTGAATACATCTATTTGTTAAATTACATAAAGTTTAATTAATCCTTTTTTACTTTACATTTCACATGATTTGACTCATATCTTAACCAGATAAAACCTAAAAGCAATAAAGCCAAAGCAATAAACTTATAAGGAAGACCTGCAAGTGGTAAAACAGCTACTGTAAAAGTCAATCCAATTGTTGAAAATAACGCAATCACACAAGGAGTGCAACCATATGTTAACATTCCAAAAATATAAGCAAAGCCAGAAGCAAACGAACCCTTGCCTTCTTTACCAGTTAACTTCACCAAGGCAGTAGAAATGTTCCACATGAATGCACTTGTAAAAGCCATTACAATATTTACTAGAATATTAATAACAACCAAATAAATTCCATAAGTACTAATCATTTCTGCATATCCAATATTCAAATAATCTAAAACAAAATACATAATTAAGAAAACAAAAAATACAATGAACCCTTGAATTATATATCTTTTTTCCTTTTGCATAGACAAAATAGTAGTAAACATAAAAATCTCTCCCTTTTTTGATAGTTTATTATAACATATCGGGAGAGATTAACTATATTATTTGCTTAGCTATTTAAAATTTTAATTGTTTGTTTATATATTGATTTTACCGCTTTTGAAACTTCTAAATCTTCATCCACAAACATTTTTCCACGGTTTGTAAATTCAGTCACTAATTTATCGTAAGGAATTTTACCTACATAATCTATATCTAGCGGTAATATGTAGTTTTCAATTTTTCGAGTTAAGGCTATATTTGTATCAAATTTGTTAACACAAACAGCGATTTTTACCTGAAATATTCTTGCTGTTTTGATAATTCTTTCCATGTCAGAAATTCCAGAAAGAGAAGGTTCAGCTACAATTAAAACCATGTCAACACCACTTAAAGATGCAATAACAGGACAGCCTATACCGGGTGAACCATCAATGATAGTCAACTCCTGATTTGTTAAATTCTCTTCTAATTGATTTTTAACTGCTATTACTAACTTGCCTGAGTTACCACTACCCATCTTTAACTCAGCAGTAGAAAATACTGAATTACCTTTATATACGGTCATTTCCCCGTTTTCATTATCCACCATTTTTATTGCGTTTACTGGGCAGACAAATTCACAAACCGAACATCCTTCACAACCGAATTCATCAATAGTGTATGTTCCATCAAAACTAATAGAATTAAAGTTACAACTCTCTTTACATAATCCGCATTGAATACATTTTTCTTGATCAATTATTGCTTTTTTCATTCCAAAATATGGCTTTGAAATCTTTGTTCCTTCATGCTTAAGTAAATGTAAGTTAGGTGCTTCAACATCACAATCAGCGAATGCTCTTGCTTTAGATAGTTCTATAAACGAGCTAGCAATTGTTGTTTTTCCAGTTCCACCCTTACCACTTAAAATAAGTAATTGTTTCATTAATTTACCTCCTTAAAAACAGTCTCTAAAATGTTAAAAAAGAGTTCTTTATACTTTGGAATTTTTGATACAATTTCCCCCTCTGAATTTAACTTACCAAGTTCAAAATCCATAGGTATTTCAGTTAAGATTTTTAAGCCTTTTTCTTTCGCATAATTATTAATAATAGGGTCACCTGTAGTCTTATTAATTACCAAACCTATTTTCTTTTTAAAAACAGTTGCTAGATTATAAACCATGTTCAAATTATGTAAACCAAATATAGAAGGTTCAGCAACCAAAATACAATAATCAGCATTTGATATACTTTCCATTACCGTACAACCATTACCTGGCGGTGAATCAATAAATACAGTTTTATTGAGCTTACTTGATTCTTCTAAAAGTCTATTAATAATAGGTACACCAGATTCTTCTCCGACTTTTAATTCTCCAGATAGTACAAAGGTATCTTCATATTGCCCTGATTTAATTACCCCAATAGCATTATCTATTTCCGTAATTGCTTTTTGAGGACATACTAATTTACAGCCTCCACATGAATGACATAAATCATTGTATACTTTTATTTTCCCTTTTATAAATGCCAAAGCATTGAATTTACAAAAATCAGAACAAATTCTACAACCATCACATAAGTCATTATTAATAACAGGAATTTTAGTTAAAACTGATTCCTGTTCTAAATTGTCTATTTTATAATATAATAATCCATTTGGTTCTTCTACATCGCAATCTACATATACTGAATTTTCGGCAAGATAAGATAAATTAACACTAAGTAGTGTCTTTCCTGTCCCGCCCTTTCCACTAAGAATAGCTATATTCATTAAAACAATTCCTTTAATTCTCCATTTAAGAAGCTTTCTATATTTACTTTAACGATTTTTTCTATAGATTTATATATCTTAACTTCACCTTCATTAAGAACTCTTAAAGATTTTTCACCCACACTTGGTGTTATTAGAACTTCGACGTTCTTATTTATTATAAACTCAGATGATTTGACTCCTACTCCGCCTTGTCCATCTTTATTTGCATTAATATATGCTTCCCCTAATTTTGTTTCTGTATTGTAAATATAGAAATAATTGGTTCTTCCAAAATGATCTGATATAAAAGATTTTTCTCCACTTGTTTTTGTTGGTAATGCAATAATCATAATACTTTCCTCCTAATTTTATTTAAAAAGCGGCTATTCTAGCCGCTTTTTTTATTTGTCCAATTCTGAATTGATAATTTTTAGTCTTTCTTCTAGAGCTTTCTTTTCATCGGCTAAAGATTCATTAGAGTTATCATTTACATAATATCTTCTTCTTAATCCTCTACCGTAGAAATTTGCATTTCTAGTTGCTGGACTACAATTACCCATTCCTCTACCTGTATATGGTCCCATTCCTCTTGGTCCTGAACTATCTCTACCTGGCATATAACTCACCTCCGTATTTGACATATGTCATTTATAATTCCATTATACTACTTTTTTAACATAATGCAAATACTTTGCATATTATTTTAAATTTCCTCTTACAAAAGGCATACTCATACACCTTGGCCCACCTCTACCACGCGATAATTCGCTTGATGGAATGGTGTGAACTTTGATACCGTGTTCTTGAAGCAAATTGTTTGTAATATGATTCCTTTCATAAACAATTACTTCTCCAGGTCTTAAAGCTATTGTGTTAGCTCCATCATTCCACTGTTCGCGAGCAGCAGCTATACTATCTTCGCCCCCACATGGAATCAATGTTACTTTCATACCTAAATGCTTAGACAAAATTTCATCTAATTTGCCTTCAACAGGAAGTACTGTGAGCTTTCCTTTCAATAAAGGATTCCTTCTAATCTCATAAGCTTTTATAATTGTTTGAACATCATGATGAATTAAAAATTTATCATAATCAACTTGTGTGAATACAGTATCTAAATGCATAAATGATCTAATCTTTGGAATATCGAATGCTAATATTACTTCATAGTTTGTTTTATTATCATAGAACAAACTCTTCGCTAATTTTTCGATACTAGCTGGGTGAGTTCTTTGAGATACTCCTAATGCTAGTACTTTTTCAGATAAAACCAACACATCTCCGCCCTCTATAGCAGATAACATATTTCTATCATAATACTTAGGAATCGATTTGTCACTGTATATTGGATGATATTTAAATATATACTCTCCGTAAATAGTTTCTCTACTTCTCGTTTGAGAAAACATTTTTGAAATTGCTACTCCACCATTAATAACTGCAAATGGGTCTCTAGTAAAATATAGATTAGGCATAGGATCTGTAACAAAAGGATAATCTCTTATATAATCCGATAGTGTCCTTTTCTCAAAGTTCGGGATTTCTATTTTTTTTACTCCTGCCATTGTTCTAGAAACTAATTCCTTGTTTGAAGGTATCGAAAGTAAATATTCTGCAAGTTTTTCCTTCAACGTATCACTTGTTACTAATGATTCTTCAATGAACTGTTCAATAAACTGTAATTTTATTTCTTTAGAAACTGCTAATGATTCAGCAACTAAATCTGTTAGGTATAATACTTCTACCCCGTTATCTTTAAACACTTTAGCAAAAGCATCATGTTCTTTTTGAGCTAAATCTAGCCAAGGAATATCGTCAAAAAGTAATTCCGCTAGGAATTTAGGTGTTAAATTTTCAATTTCTCTTCCTGGTCTGTGTAAAAGAACCTTCTTCAGTTCTCCAATTTCAGATGTTACATTAAGCAAATTCATATATTCTCCTATTCTACGGGTTTAAATTCCGCAGTAAAATGTCTTAATATTGGCGATTCATAGGTGAATTCTAAACCTTTAAGATCTTTCCTGTTTTTATAAACACTAATAAGGCATTCTGCCACATATCTTAAATGTTCCATTGTATAAGTTCTTCTTGGAATAGTTAAACGCATAAACTCTTTATCCGCTTTTATATTTTTTCTAGTATCGGGATCTCTTCCTAGCAATAGCGATCCAATTTCAACGGGACGTATTCCACCTTCTATATACAAAGCGTTACTAACAGCTTGTGCTGGAAATTGATCAAATGGTATGTGAGGAGCAATCTCTCCGCAATCAACAAATACTGCATGCCCCCCAGTAGGATATTGAATAGGAATTCCTGCTTCTCTTAGCAAATCTCCTAAATATCTCACTTCGTCAATTCTATATGCTAAATAGCTTTCTTCTAAGGCTTCTTGTAACCCAACTGCTAAGGCATCCATGTCTCTACCGGCTAATCCGCCGTATGTAGGGAAACCTTCTTTAGGAACGATGTTTGTTTGGCACTTTTGAAATAATTCAAAATTATCTTTAATTGCTATAATTCCGCCTATATTCACTAAGCCATCTTTCTTAGCACTCATTAAAAAGATATCAGCTAAGTCAAATACTTCTTTTGCGATTTCTCTTATTGTTTTATTTTCATAACCAGCTTCTCTTTTTTTAATAAAGAAGCTATTTTCAGCATATCTAGCACCATCAATGAGTAGAGTAATACCATATTTTTTTGCAATCACATTTACAGCTCTCATATTTTCCATTGATACCGGTTGTCCACCCGCTGAATTATTTGTTATTGTCATAATAATTCCGGCTATGTTTTTTGCTTCCTTCTCCAAAATAATTTGTTCTAATTTTTTCAAATCAAAGTTACCTTTAAAAGGATGATACTTGCTTATTTCAAAGCACTCCGGGATCACACAATCAATTGCTCTAGCTCCTGCTATTTCAACATGTGCCCTAGTAGTATCAAAATGAATATTTGAAATAAAACACATATTGTCATGTACTACTAATTCCGGAATTACAACTTGTTCCGCGCCTCTACCTTGATGCGCTGGCAATATATAGTTATAACCCGTAATATCCTTAACAACCTTCTCTAATCGATAATAACTTCTTGAACCAGCATAAGATTCATCGCCTTGCATTAAGGCTGCCCATTGAAAATGAGACATGGCTCCTGTACCGGAATCAGTTAATAAATCTATATAAACATCTTCACTTCTTAACCTGAAGGGATTATATCCAGCTTCTTTTAGACGTTTAACTCTTTCATCCTTACCGATTAAACTAATCGGTTCCACCATTTTAATTTTATAGGGTGGAAGCGCATATTTTTGCATTTTTTCCTCCTAATGTAAAAGAAACATAACTCAATTAATTAAAGCATAAACAAAACAAATATTCTCCAAATAAAAAGGTTTGTTAATATTTATTTCAATTATTTAATTAAATATCTTTGTTTCTTCATCAATTCAATTATACTATATATCTTTGATATAGTAAACATAGAATAGGAGTAATACAAAAAGAAAAAGAAGCATAAAACGCCTCTTTTAATCTTTATTTTAATAAGTCTCTAATATTCTTCATTTCCTTATTCGAATCCGAATACCAATTTGATGCAAATACACGATATAATTTCCAGTTTCTTGACTGTAAATATTTGTCTTGATGCAATAAGTCTCTTCTAGAATCAATATTTTCATTATCGCTCATATCACAGATAATTCCTAATTTATATTCTGAAATCTCATTGTCATAAATAGCTAAATTTATATTATAATCTCCAACTCCAATAGAAGTTTTAACATTAAAGTTATTTCTTTCGAGACGTTTTTTAATATCTATTGCTAATTCTGACTCATCTCTTACCGTTCTTTCTTCTTTTACATATAGCCTATTTAGCAATTCTTTCGCTAAATCAATTTGATTCGTTGAGATATATTTGCAATAACTCATATATTCTTTTAATAATTTAGGACCCGTACTATTTAAATCTTCAACTTTAAACTCTTCAGGATACATAGAACTTACAAAGTATATTTTCTTTTTAGCTCTACTGATAGCTACATTTAGTCTATTTTGACCACCATCATTATTTAACCAACCAAACTGTCTCCTAAAGATTCCGTCAGGGCCTGTTGCATAACCCATTGAAAAAATAATAATATCTCTTTCGTCCCCTTGAACATTTTCAATGTTTTTGATGAATAAACTCTTATCTTCATCTTCATCTTTTCTAAATAACTCTTCTTCAAATATTTTTTGATATTTACTGCGTTTATACAGTTCTTCATCAATTAGATTTTCAATCAAATCTCTTTGTGTACTATTAAAGGTAATTACTCCAATAGATTCATTATTTTTTCTTTCTTTTAGTATCTTTCTTAATAATTTAACAACTTCTATTCCTTCTTGTAAGTTTCTTCTGTTTTCGAAAACACCATCTTTTACATAAATGTATTCAATAGGTGGTTTAGAGGGTTTTACTTGATTTGGTGAAACTATTAGTTTTCCATTATAGAAAGCATAATTAGAAAAAGCGATTAACTCTTCAAAATCTGAACGATAATGGAAATTAAGAATTGTTTCCTTGTATTTGTATCTCGCTAAGTCTAGTAAACTCTTAGCGTCGACTGATATATCTCTTAATAGTTCACTTTCATAATAGATATCTTCATCTTCAACTCGGCCAACACCAAGACTAGATGGTCTTAACTGTTTTGTATCTCCTGCAATACATACTTTCTTAGCGCGATATATTGCTGGTATACCTTTCTCTACATACATCTGAGATGCTTCATCAATTACAACTAAATCAAACATTCCATATACTAAAGGCATAATAGCACTAACAACTTCAGGAGTCATCATCCAAACTCTTACCGAATTCATAAGCTCTAACTGAAAAACATCGATAAATGCTTTAATACTAATTTTTCTATTACTTTCTAGAATTCTCTTGATATCCATTATCCTTTTGGTATTAGAAAGATTCAATGCATTCTTATAAAGTTCCATTTCAAATGATTCTATATTTACTTGTTTTTTCTTATCTATTAGATTATATAAATCCTTAAGTTTTTCTTCATATTTATCCAATATGTATAAATATTCTTGATTCTTAGTTTTAAAATCTTCTAAATACCCCGTGTAATAAGCGCTAAATAAATATTGATTATACTTCGCTATGTCTTCTATATCTTTTAACAAAGGATTATATATTAACATATCTAGATATTTAATTTCATTTTCAGTTAAAAGACTATATTTCGTTTCAATTTTATTTAATGTAGTTACATTAGCGCTAATATATTCATGTAAAGTAGCATCTTTAAATAAAAGGTCAAAATATAATTTGTTTATCGGTTTTTTCTGAGTTAAGAAATCAATTTTATCTTTATATTTAGAAATAAAGTCTCTTTTAACCTGTCTTTTCTTAAAAAACCAAGCCTTATCGTATTTCTTCTTAAAGAATATATAGTTATTTGTAAAGCGTTCTAAATCCAACTTATTTGATCGAGAAATTTTTGTGTTTAATTTAGAAAAAACAGGATATTCTTTAATAATCTTTCTATATCCAAGATAATCTTCTAAATTTGCTTTCTTTTCAAAAGTTTCTTCTATTTTAGATAGTTCTTTAAATGTAATACTTCTATACTCATCTAAAAACATCCTTAAGACTGCTAAAGGATTGATTTCTTTATGAACATCTTTGTCTCTCAAATATCTAGAATATAGCTCGTGAATAGGTGCCCCTTGAATCTTTTGATTATATAATAAATCCATAGATTTATTTAAAGTCTCAATTAATTTTTCGATTTCTTTTTCAATCTCAAATATGTCATTATTTATGGTTCTATGAGGCGGGATTGGATCGACGAAATTGTTAAGTTTGTAGTAGAAGTCTTGTTTATTCTCAGCGTCATCTATAAACATAGAATATTTAGAAGCGTTACCAAGTCTCGTATTAATGACGTCTAAAGCTACTTTTTTCTCACTTATCACTAATACATTTTCACCTTTTAACACACTTGTCGCTATTAGATTCGTTATTGTTTGGCTCTTACCAGTACCTGGTGGACCCCAGATAACTAATTTTCTCTCTGTATTAATCATCTGTATTACTTTTTCTTGAGAGTAATTGATTTCATTAATATAGGATAAATCAGACTCTTTAATTTTCTTATCCTTAATTAAAAATTCAGCCGTTTTTTCTTTATCAAACAAATTAGTTTCATCTACAAGTCCTTCTAATAAATCATTATATTTATTAGACTTCAAAATAGAATTTATATCCTTTTGAATCATAGAGGAATATAGTTTATACCTACCAAGAGTAATGTATTCTTTGATTTTAAATACATCTTTTCTCTGTTTTATAAACTTAAAGCGTAATTCACTTTTGTATGTTACATATTCATGTTCAATTGTTTCGTTTTTTATTACTAAACCGATTTTCTTATAAAATGGAAGAACCACCTTTTCTATTGTCGATTTTGTTACATCTTCAATATAAGGCATTTTGTCTTCTTTATCTACTTTTCCTTTTTTAGACATAGTAAGTATTAAATCACGATTAAAGACAATATCTTTTTCTTTATCTTTTTTGATGCTGAAATCTCTTTTATTTCTTTTAAATTTTACAGGAATAAATACAAGCGGTGCTTTTATAGAAAAATTATCTTTCTTTAACACACCTTCCACATAAGGATAACCAATATATAAATCATAAGAACCAGTTTCTTTTTCAGCTTTATTAACATTTCTATATAAAGTAATAATATCTCTTTCTAAAGAATCAGCGTCTTTCAAATGTTCAAGATTAAAATCTAATACTTTCAATCGTTTATTTGTTAAGAACTCCACAATTTCTTCATTTAAGTCTAAAAGTGCTAAATCAAAATTCTTTTGTTTTACAATTTTACCCATATAGATATTATGATTTCTTTTAGAAATATTTGTTAACCTATCTTTATAATGGTCTAATACTTTGTAGGCATTAACCGATACATCTACTTCTTTAACTGAGTTATTTTGAAACTTGTATATTGTTCTTAAAAAACGGGTAGCGTATTTATTAATAAATTCTTCGTCTACGCCAGAAATAGCTAAGAAGTCAAGTTGCTTCAAGGGTTTTGTATTAGCAATATCTTTCAATACTTTATCAGAACAAATAACAGGAATAATTCCTGTGTTTTGATATTCCTCTTCAATTAGGTTATCTCTTAGTAAATCCAGTTCTTCTAATAAAATATCTTTCTCTATTGGCATTTTCTTTTATCCTTCCAAAAACACTTACATCTATATTATCACTTAAGTGATAAATTTCATAGACTGATTACATAGTTTCGTCAGAAAAAAAAGGCGCTTTTTTTTAAGCGCCTTCTGAAAACTTATTTCTTTCTTGCGTGATAATATGTATGTAGTAAATGGTGAGCTTTATGAGAATTTGGTTTTTCTAAGTAATCTTCATATAAAGCTAATATGTCTGGATTTTTGTGTGATTTTCTAATCTCCATATTTTCATCAACTGAATAGATTGCATCTATTCTTTTTTGTCTAACTTCCTTAGTTGTTCCATATGGTTGGCCACCACCACCAATACATCCTCCAGGACAGCACATTACTTCAATGAATGTATAAGGTGACGTACCTGCTTTAACTTGTTCACACATCAATTTAGCGTTTTCTAAGGTGTGCGCTACAGCTACTTTAACTTTCTGTCCGCCTAATTCTACTTCAGCTTCTTTTAAACCTTCTAATCCTCTAACAGATTTAAAATCAAGATTTGTAAGTTCTTCTTTATTAACAATTTCATAAACTGTTCTTAAAGCGGCTTCCATAACTCCTCCGGTAGCCCCAAATATAGCTGCAGCCCCCGTAGTGATTCCAAATGGTTTATCAAAAGGTACTTCTTCGATACTTTCAAAATTAATCCCCATTTGTTTTATCATTTTACTTAATTCTCTTGTTGTTAAAACAACATCAACATCAGGATTTACATTGTCTATACGCATTTCTACTCTTTGAGACTCATATTTTTTAGCTGTACATGGCATAATTGAAACTACAAAAATATCTTTTGGTTTTAATTCCATTTTTTCAGCATAATATGATTTTGCTAAGGCGCCAAACATTTGTTGAGGAGATTTACATGTTGAAAGATGATCCAGTATTTCAGGATATCTTTGCTCAGCAAAACTAATCCAACCCGGACAACAAGAAGTCATCATAGGTAATGTTCCGCCAGTAGTAACTCTAGTAATTAATTCGGTTCCTTCTTCCAAAATTGTTAAATCGGCAGTGAAATCAGTGTCGTAAACTGCATCAAACCCCAAATATTTAAGAGCAGCAACCACTTTACCAGTAACAATAGATCCTGCTTCCATACCCATTTCTTCACCTAATGATACTCTAACTGCTGGTGCAACTTGAACCACAACATGCAAATGAGGATTATTAATTGCTTCCCAAACTGGATCTGTATCATCTTTTTCAATAATTGCCCCAACAGGACAAACACTTGCACATTGACCACAGTATACGCAGTATTCATCAGATAAAAATTTACCATAAGCTGGTGTTATTTCAATATCTTTACTTCTACCCATTACATCCAAAACACTCATTGATTGAACGTTTTTACATACATCAATACAACGACCGCACTTAATACAGCGATTGATGTTTCGAATTAAAACAGGATTCTTATTGTCTAGCGGTTTTACTTCTAAAACCGTAGGGAATCGATTGTCATCAATCCCTAGTTTATTAGCAAGTGATTGCAATTCACAGTTTAAGTTTTTAGGACAAGCTGTACAACTTGCATCATGGTTCGCTAATATTAGCTCTATAATTGTCTTTCTTGCATTTAAAACCTTAGGAGAGTTCGTATTAATTATCATTCCTTCGGTAGCTATGGTAGAACAAGAAGTAAATAATTTCTTTCTTCCATCTATTTCTACTACACAAACTCGACATTCTGATTTGATTTCCAAATCCGGATAATTACATAAAGTAGGTATATCAATGTTATGTTGTCTAGCCGCAGCTAAAATTGTAGTATTTTCTTCACAAGCTATATCAATATTATTTATTTTAAAATTAATCATAAGTTAATACCTCACTTTCGAGAAGTAATCATCACGGAAATATCTAAGTGATGAAATAATTGATGTCATAGATGATTGTCCTAAACCACATAATGAAGTTTGTTGGATAACATTAGCCAAGTTTTCTAAAGACATCAAATCTTTTTCAGTTGCTCTGTGATTTATAAACTTATTTAATAAATTGACTATTTGCACATGCCCTTCTCTACAAGGAGCGCACTTACCACATGATTGATTCACAAAGAATTTCATATTTATCAATAAAATATCAAATAAATCAAATCTATCATCAATCACTATAATTGCCCCTGTGCCTGTTTTAGAATCAAAATTTTCGAATCTATCAAAATCAATAGACATATCTAACATGTACTCAGGAATAATCGGCCCTGCTGCTCCACCTAATTGTACCATCTTTATTTTTCTGTTATTTTTCACACCTTTTCCAAGTTTAAAAATAACATCTCTAATTGATGTACCAAATGGAACTTCATATAACCCTTTATTTTTTACGTTTCCTGATAAACTTATCAGTTTTGTTCCTGTTGATGATTTTGTACCTATTTTTGCAAATTCATCTCCGCCCATAAGAATTATATGTGAAAAATTCGCAAATGTTTCAACATTATTTATTAGTGTAGGTAAATTATGTATACCCTTTTCTGTAGGATATGGAGGTTTTGTCCTTGATCGACCCGGTTTTCCTTCAATCGATTCAATCAATGAAAATTCCTCTCCACAAACATAAGACCCTGCACCTGACCTTACTTCTATTTTAAAATCGAAGCTTTTATTCTGTATGTTCTCTCCTATTAGTCCTTTTTCTTCTGCAGCTTTAATCGACGCTTTCATTATCATAATGGCATTTTGATATTCTCCACGGATGTAAATAATTCCTTTACTAGCTCCCGTAGCATAAGCTAATATAATCATTCCTTCAATTATCGCATGTGGATCATTTTCCATGATACTGCGGTCTTTAAAGTTTCCAGGTTCGCCTTCATCGGCATTACATACAATATATTTATCCCCTGATTGTTTTGATAGTGCTCTTACTTTAGTGTGAGCTGGGAAGCCAGCTCCTCCTCTACCTCTAATACGAGATTTTTCTAATTCATCAATAATTTTATTTGGATGCATTTTTAAAGCCTTTTCTAAGCCTTTATATCCATCAGCATTCATATAACTATCAATCGAAAGTGGATTAATACTTCCGAATCTCTTAGATATGAGTTTCATTTGAATCATTTTTTCTCACCTCGCAAATCATTAATAATCTTTTCAACTTTTGCTGGTGTTAAACTTACGTAAACTAAGTTGTTCACTCTCATTGCTGGTGCTTCATTGCATCTTCCTAAACACTCAGTAATTTCTAAAGTAAATAAATTGTCCTTAGTTGTTTCTCCATCATTAATTTCAAGTATTTCTACTAACTTATCATAGATACTAGTTGAATCATTAACAAAACAAGGAACATCGTGACAAACTTGTATCACGTATTTTCCTTTTGGTTTCATTGATAGTAAACTATAAAAAGATATGACTGAACATACCTGACTTTCAGGAACACCTAAATACTTTGATATACTTGCAACATCCTCCGACGATATATAGTGGTTCTTTTTAGATGTTTGATATTCAAGTAATATTTCTATAAGGTATTCTTGTTCTTTTGGATACTTTGAAAGTATCTCATTAAGTAATATCATTGTTCCTCCTTGTGTTTTTTGCCTGATAATTTTTGCGTCTATAACTCCGAGATTTAAAAAATAATATTATAGATAGTAATACATGGTGCAAAACACTAATAATTTATATTTAAAATATAAATGTAATGAAACAAACTTTAAATATAGACCTCCTTTTTTTAGTTATCTCATTATATCAAAATAGATTTGTTTGTGTCAACGCTATGTAGGATATACGTCTGAAAAAAGCTTAAAAAAGAGAGAAAATTACACATTTTCTCTCTTTTCAACTCGTTTTTTTTAATAGATATTGACATAGGTCAATATCGTCTAAATTTTCTAATAATTAACTATCATTTATAGCCCTTTATTTTCCTTTATAACTTATTTGAATCATCTTCTTTATAACAGTAATATCCAAGCTATCTATATCTTTTATGTAGACACAGCCTTTACCATGTTTTAAACCAGCTTTGTCTGCAAGTGAATAAATATCTTCTGAGTAAGCAGTTAAATATAAAGTTAAAGCATTTTTTCTCGGTGAGAACCCAAATTGAAACCAATCATATTCTTTCTTTGTTGAATTTGTATATGTAATATTACCATAACCTACAATTGACTTTCCCCACATTTTAGGTTTGGATATTGTAAGCGTTGAAATAATACTCATTAAATTTAAGGAATCTCTTTTTCTCTTAGAGTCCTCTATACTATTTATGAATTGTTCTACACTATCCGAACTTAATTTTGTCTTCAGTTCATACATATAATCTATTCCGCCTTCATGCCTATGATATCCTCTAAACCGTCTAGTACTTCTAGAGATAATTTTACAGATTCTTCTATTGCTGAAATGATATCATCTTCAGGGACATTATACTCATCTATATAAGATTTATCTATGTACGCATTTCTTGACATTATTTCAGCTAAACCAACCATATTTAAACCAGGTTCAAGACCTCTTTTTTTATAGTCTTTTGATACTCTTGATAAAGCGATTTTATATATCCATTTTGGTAGAGAAACTATCCTCCTATCAATACCCATTACTCTGTGAAATACTTCTAACATTTCAGTCCAAGTTAAATTGTAATATCCAACAGGAATAATTTTTGATCCATCAGGTTTTTCTAATACGTTAGCTATCAATTTTCCAACCTGATTTGCTGTAATCATTGTAGTTCCTCCAGATGGATAGTAAGTTTTTCTTTTCATGCTCCTAAGTTGTTCAACTAAGAAAACCCACACTGGTTTACGTCCAGGTTGTACTCCAAATATGTATGGTAACTCCAAAATCGATAGCGACATATTCGTGTCGCTATAAGAGAGAGAAATTTCTTCTTGATCGACTCTACTTCTTATATATGGATGGTTATCATAGAGATTTAAATCCTTCCATTCTCGGTTAAAATAGCTAAAATATGAACCCAAAACAATAGAATGTTTGACTCCAGCACGTTTTGCTAGTGGCAAAAGGCGTTTTAATGGGTCAATATTGTATTTCTTATAAATGTCGTATATTGGCGCTTTTCCTTCTAATCTTTCATCAATTCCAGCTTCAAAAACGAAACCTTGACAGTCTTTAAACAAATCAGACAGCTCAGCGTCATTCATTTTCGTAAAATCTTTTAGTATTAACTTCATTTCCTTAGGTATAAAACTCCCTTTAGGTATTGGTGGCAATGCTAATGAAGTAACAAAATGACCATTAGAAATCATCTCTTTTGCTGCCAAGGAACCTAAAAGTCCTGTTCCACCTATCATAAATACTTTCATAAATACCTCCGTAAATTCTATAATAAATCTTTAAACAAATCCAAGTTTTTCCACTCAGAACGATATTTCTTCTTTTCTATCTCGTGTGTAATCTTCACTACCCTATCATTCACTGGAGTTTCAATACCTACCTTATTTCCATAGTTACATACCACTCCATTTATAGCTTCTATTTCACAATTTCTTCCTTTTTCAAGGTCACCTAGCATGCTCGATTTTATCAATTTATGCTTCTTCATAGCCAATGGAATTATCATAAAACTTAGCCACCTTTTTATTGGGTTGTTATAGTCCATTAATTTGCCAATATTTTTACCTTGAATAGGCTCAATTTTTATCCCATCTTTTCTACAAACATCTATACATTCTTTCATGATCATTTGAGCAAGTTTCCTCGATTTTTTATTCTTAGAAATCTCACCAAAGTTTCCGCCAGTCACAACTGATAATCCACTAAAGGCAGCATTAACTAAAAGCTTCGCCCACCTAGCTCCGACAAAGTTTTTTTCTATTACAACTTCGCCCATAGTATTTAATAGTTCAACTACATAATTAAATTTAGTATCGTCATTGTCTCCAAACTTTCCAATGCTGAAAGTTAAAGATTCTCTAGTTGCTTCTGAAGTCAATTCTGAAGTTCCACTTTTAATTAGTGTAGCTCCCCAAGACATTGCACAACCAAATGTTCTATCCTTGCCAATCACTTCTGAAACAGAAATTTCAGGTAATCCATTTTGCATGGTACAGATAACTCCATCAACTTCTAAATAAGGTAGTAAACTTTTGGTAATTGCTTTATTATCTAATTGTTTTGTCATTAATAAAATAATGTCGTACTTCTCCATCATTTCCTCAGGCAAAAGCGCCGTCACTTGTTGAGTGAACACTGTCTTACCAACTATATTAGCTCCATATTTTTTTAAGCTGTCGATATGTTTAGTATTTCTGCTTACTAAATCTATTTGATATCCCGCTTTACTTATATATGCTCCTAAGATTGTACCCATAGAGCCTGCACCATAAATTGCTACTTTCACATTTTCCTCCTATATTTATATTTAACTTTTTACTATTTAGATTATATCATAATAGAAAACCTATTATCACTCCATTTATGTAATAAATAAAAAGCCAACTGAATATATCAGTTAGCTTGTTTAATTAGTTTAATGTTAACAAAGTAACAGACTCAACATGTTGAGTTTGAGGGAACATATCAACAGGAGTAACTCCCTTAACACTGTATCCACCCTTAATCAAAAATTCTAAATCTCTTGTAAGTGTTGCAGGATTACAAGAAATGTAAACTATTTTTTCTACCTTCATGTTAAGTAAGGTGTTTAAGAACGCTTTTGAACAACCTTTTCTCGGTGGATCCACAAATACACAATCAAATTTGTACTTCTTCCACTTTTGAATAACGCTTTCCACATTACCAGCTTCAAAAAATGCATTTCTTATTCCGTTTATTTCCGCATTCTTTTTAGCATCAGTAATAGCTGAAGATATCACTTCTATACCAAAGACCTTATATACTTTCTTAGCTAGAGATAAGGCTATTGAACCAATACCACAATATGCATCAATTACTTTGTCTTTCTTTTTCAATCTAGCATATTCCATAGCTTTATTATAAAGTCTTTCGGTTTGTATTGTATTTACTTGGAAGAATGATCTAAAGCCAATTTCAAAATTGATGCCTAATAATTCTTCATTTAAGAAACCTTTACCATATATTAATCTTATTTCATCTGAAGAGTAAGTTGATTCATCCTGTGCATTCACAACACCGATACCTTTAACCAAAAGAGATTTAGTCGATATTTTTTCAACAAAGGCTGCTTCTTGTTCAAATGAGTCTTTCGCTAAATTTAATAAAATTACTATTTCTTTATTCCTAGTAGATTCTCTAATAACACAAGATTTCAGTATTCCAGTTTCATCTTCTGGGTTATATGCTTTAATCCCTAATTCATTACATACATTCTTAATTAACGTAAGTAACTCAAAAGATTTCTTTCCCATTGTATAACATTCATTTAAATCTACAACATGATGAGATTTTGCTCTAAAAAATCCTGCTTTAATACCTTTTTCACCTTGAGCAAATTTAATTTCCACTTTATTACGATAATAATATGGATTAACCATACAAATGATATCATCTACTAATGATGGATCTTGGTTTAATTTCTTCATCATAAGCTCTAAACGGTATTTTTTAAATTGAATTTGAACATCGTAATCCATATGCATTAAACGGCATCCGCCACATTCATCAAAATGTTTACACTTTGGTACTAATCTAAAAGGACTTTTTTGGATAAACTCTACTACTTTTCCAAATCCAAATTTTTTTCTTCTTTCTGTAATTTCAATACTCGCAACTTCACCTTTAAGCATATTTTCTACAAAAACTGTATATCCATCTTCTAATCTCACTACACCCAATCCATCGTGTGTAAGATCAACTGCTTTTACTATTAAGTTTTGAGTAATCGTCTCTTGATCCATAATAAATCCTTTCTACTAAGGCGTTTAAAATTCACAAAGCCCACATTTTATTATATCACAAATGTAATAGAAATGATTATTTTACTGCAAATATAAAACTCGCATTAAGCGAGTTTTTAGATTTCTTTTGCATATTTATTATTTAAATACCATATAATAACTACCGTTACTCCAATGGAACAAAATATATATAAAGATAAAATACCTACTTTAGATATTAATATACCTGCAATTAATCCAGCAATAGGGATTAAGGCTTGTGATAAAACACCCGTAACGCTCTGAACTTTCCCTAAATGTTCTGCATCTACTGTCTTCTGTATCGTTACACCTACAGGAACATTGAAGCCAACACTTGCGAAGCCCATAATAAACAATAATAATACAATTGCTATTAGCAATACGTTTACATTTAGTAATTCTAGATAATACAAAATCATCACTGTACTAATAAGTACTAAAACCAAAATAAATACAACCAAATACTTAGACATTTCTTTAAAATACTTTTTTTTCGGCTCGCGTCTAGATAAAACAATTGCCATTATTATTCCAGATATCGATGCAGAAATCATAATTACAGAATACCAATTTTCTACTGTCATGAAGTTATCAAATAAAAATGATGTTTCCGATGAGAGCCCAAACTCTATAAAATACGGAAGTCCATTTTGAAATATTGGGACTGTAAAAAAGTTTAAAAATAAGGCCATCATTAATAAAACAAAAATAGGTTTAAAATTATATACATATTTTACTCCAACAACGATATCCTTTACTATTCCTTTTAACGTCATTTTTCCAATTGCGGCTTTGACATTATACTTGATAAACATTTCTGTTATCGCAGAAATCAAATATGCAATACCACAAATGAAAAAAATCACATAAATCCCTAATATAGCGTATAATATTCCCCCAAATATCAAGCCTATGATATTTTGAAGATTCCTGGATCCATTTAAATAACTAGAAGCTTGCTGCAATTCTTCATCTTTCACAATAAACTTTAACAAAGATCCTGCAGCGGGATTAAAGAACGCTGAATTAATACCTAAAATAATTGCTAGGCAAAAGATAATAAGTATCTTTGTTTCGGGACTATTAGATAGATATAATACAAATCCAGCAGATAAGATAATCACACCTCTAATGTAATCTGTTATATACATCGTTTTTGCTTTATTAAATCTATCTGCTAAAGCTCCACCAAATGGCATTAAAATCAATAATACAATGCCGGAAACTAATAAATAGTAACCTTGAATCAAAGGTGCTTCTTCTGCTCCAAACGCTTCCTTAGCTATTCTTAATATGTATAGACTCATTACGAAATTAAAAAGCATAAAAGCTATATTCGAAACTAAAACTCCGCTAAATAATAAAGCGAAGTTTTTATTTTTAAATACGTTTTGTCTTGGTGCTATTTGATTATCCACGTAATGTCTCCTCGGTCGCAAATTATTCTACTACTATTCTAACTACATCTCCGTCGGCTGATTTAACATTAACTATTTCGCCTACAACTCCTGTATTAATCATTTGAATTAACATATCGATATCAATGTCTAAATCATCTGAATCAAAATGAGTCATCTTACTATTCTTTAAAAGTTTAGCAAATTCAATTGGCAATTCTACTCTAACTTCGTCCCCATCAGCTGAATCAACTAATATTTTTAACATTTTAAATTGATTCTTCTTTTTAGCTGGCATAATAACTTCTGGTTCTACTTCGTTAGCACCAATAGAAGCTAAAAGTTTTTCTGCTTCGTCTGCAGTAATTACTCCCTTAGAAAGTAATTCTAATATTTTCATTCTTTCTTCTTTAAATTCATTTTTTCCCATGATAATCCCCCTTATCTAACCTTCGCTAATAATTCAGAAGCTTCTGAAACCGTAATTTCTCCGCTATCTATTTTTTGTAATATTTCAACTCTAGTTGGTCCATTGTATTCTTCTTTTACAACTTCTTTTTCTTCTTCGGCATTTGTTGTATATCCAAGCTGTTCAATTACTTCATCAAGCATTTTTTTAATTGTTGGATAAGATAATCCCATTTCTTTTTCGATCATCTTAATGTTTCCTCTATTTTTAACAAACACTTCAATAAAGAAAAGTTTTTCGGTATCTAAATAGTTGAACTTAGATAATGTAAATTTTCCCTTAAACTCTGTTTCACAATTTGTACATTTGAGTTCTGTAACAAATAAATCATTGTGACAAATTGGACACTCAGAGATAACTGGATATTTAGCTACTCCCTTAGTTGCTGATTTTGTTAGTCTTTTTAGGATATCTAAATCCTTATCAATTTTAAATTTAGCCATATTAAATCTCCTTCTATATAGTTTTCACTACAATCTTTTCTCCAGATTTAGTGTTTACATCAATATTTATTCCTTTGCTTGTGATCAATTTTAATATTTCAGCTTTATCAAGTGAAATATTATCTTTGTATTTTTCCTCTTTCACAAACATCAATATAAATCTTACAATAAATATTGGAAATGGAAAGAAAAACAATACTTTTAATATTCGATTCGCGGTTTTATCTTCCGGAACATTAATTTTCAATTTAATAAAGTGCGCTTTTCTTGTTAATTGCATTTTTCTTCTTTTTTTCTTGTATAACTCTTTGTATGCTGCTTCTGTTGAAATTTCATTTGTCTGAAGCCTTGCTAATGTGTTTGAAGTCATCTCTGTTTTTCCCCTTCTATTATTTATTAAAAATAGTAATAAGCTAGAGATTGTATAAGGTACAAAATCATATAAGATCGCATCAAATACACTTGGTCCCCTGTTTTCTGCATATATTTGTATTGCTTCATCTGAAAAAGCAACTATCATTCCGATTATCAGTATTCTAAAATATGATAAGTTCCATAATTTCCCTGTTATGAACCAAGATATCCCTAAAACGAAATATTCAAACATATGCGCTGATTTTCTTATTACTATATGTAAATCTGCTATTAGGATACTATTGTTTGGAAATACATCGGTTATTATATTTAAAATAAAATTTGATATTTCCAAGCTCAATGATCCTGATTGTTCTCCGGTTGCGAAGGAAAATGAAAATACGATAAGTGTTAAAACTGATGATACTATTAAACTAATTTTTTTCATCAAACCACCCCTTTATATGAATTATAAAATAATTCATAAGTTGTACTTTCAAATCCCTTGCATTTCCAGAAGAATTTAATTGAATTTTTGTTGTGAATAAAAGCTTTGCCAATAATTGTTTGGACCAGAATAGTCATAACATTTATTACAATCCTTATTATTCTCTGCTATATGTTGAATTTTACTTGATCTTTTCATCTTTAAATCCCCTTTCTGAATCTTTTTAATAATTGTTTCTTTTTATGCAATAAATTTATCCCTTGATTGTGTGTTGTATTTCATTTTGTGCGAAAAAGCTTTGCCAGTAATTTGTTGGGCTTGAATAGTCATAACAATTACCACAGTTTTTTTTCGTTTGTTCCATGCTTTGTAGCTTTCTTATATTTCTCATTTCAAATCCCCCTCCCGAATTCTATTTTCCCTTTTTAAATGTGATTGAATTATAACCCTGAAATATAATTCAATTATTATATTGATTTCGCATTTAAATTCGAACTTTTAAATTGATTTTGTTAACTTACACCTTAATTATATCAATATTTTTAATAATGTCAAGGGGTTTTTTAATTTATTTTACAAATTTATTAAAAAAAGCCAATAAAATTGACTTTTTCCTTAATATTATTAATAATTTTATTGATTTTGTTGATTATCTCTTTAAATATCCCTTTAATTCGAATATTACATCTCGTAACTCTGCAGCCTTCTCAAAATCTAATTCCTTGGCATAAACATACATTTGTTTTTCTAACATGTCTATATTTTCTTGCAGTTCTCTTTGAGATAATTTATTAAAATCATCTACATCTTCTTTCGCATCTGATTTAATTGATATTCTATCATGTATATCTTTAAGGATAGTTGTTGGTTCTATATTATGATCTATATTATATTGTTTTTGAATAGTTCTTCTACGATTAGTTTCATCTATCGCCTTAGTCATAGAGTCTGTTGTCTTGGATGCGTACATAATTACTTTACCATTACTGTTCCTTGCTGCTCTACCAATAATTTGAATTAATGATTTTGCAGATCTTAAGAAACCTTCTTTATCTGCATCCAATATCGTAATTAAGGAAACCTCTGGTAAATCCAATCCTTCTCTTAGTAAGTTTATCCCAACTAAGATATCATAAGTTCCAAGTCTTAGCTTTCTAATTACTTCCATTCTATCAAGTGATTTGATTTTAGAATGCAAATACGCAACCTTATAACCCAGACCTTTTAAATATTCAGTTAAATCCTCACTCATCTTTATGGTAAGTGTTGTAATCAGTATTCTTTCATTTCTTTGTATTGTTTTATCTACTTCTATAAGAAGATCATCTATTTGGTTTTCTGTTTTTCTAACAAAAACTTGAGGGTCTAATAGCCCTGTAGGCCTAATAATTTGTTCTATTACATCAGGTGCTCTTTCTAATTCATAATCACCAGGAGTAGCTGAAGCATAGATAACTTGATTAATCTTGTCTTTAAATTCGCCAAAATTTAGTGGCCTATTGTCTAATGCACTAGGTAATCTAAAACCATAATTAACCAAAGATTGCTTACGAGCTCTATCTCCATTATACATTCCTCTAACTTGAGGCAAGGTTACGTGAGATTCATCTACAACCAGTAAGAAGTCTTTTGGGAAGAAATCCATTAGTGTAGAAGGTGTTTCCCCTTCTCCCCTTAAAGAAAGATGTCTTGAATAATTCTCAACCCCTGGACAACGGCCCATTTCTTTTAGAAGCTCTAAATCATACATAGTTCTTTGTTCAATTCTTTCAGCTTCTAATAAGTGGTTTTGATCTTTAAAGTGCTTAATGCGGTCTATTAACTCTGATTTGATTCTTCTTAAGGCTTCATCCATTTTAATTGGGTCTGTTAAAAAATGAGATGCAGGAAATAAGGAGAACACATCATACTCTTTAATAATTTCACCCGAAACAATATGAAATTCTCTAATTCTATTGATTACATCAAAATCAAATTCAACTCTAATAGCGATGGTTTTATTATAAGGCGGCAATATTTCTACAACATCTCCCCTTACTCTAAAACTACCTCTAACGAAGTCTAAATCATTTCTAACATACTGGATATCAACCAAACGGTCAAGGAGCTCTTTTCTAGTGATTTCATCATTTTTTCTTAAGGTTACCATTCCTGATTTATAGGTATCAGGATCTCCAATACCATATATACAAGATACAGAAGCTACGATAATTACATCTCTTCTTTCAAACAAGCTTGATGTAGCGGCGTGTCTCATCTCATCTATTTCATCATTAATTTTAGCATCTTTTTCTATATATATATCCGCACCGGGTATATATGCTTCTGGTTGATAATAATCATAATAGGAGATAAAATATTCAACTCTGTTTTCTGGAAACAGTGATTTTAACTCTGAATAGAGTTGCCCCGCTAAGGTCTTATTATGAGCTAAGACCAATACCGGTCTATTAACCTCATTAATAACGTTAGCTATTGTATAGGTTTTACCTGTACCAGTAGCTCCTAAAAGTACCTGTTCTTTTACGTTATTATTTAAATTATTAATCAGTTTTTTAATTGCAGACGGTTGATCACCTTTAGGCAAGTATTCCGATACAAGTTTGAATTTATCCATATTTTATCACCATAATAAGTATATCATAGATAAATAGATTTATTCGTTTAAACTATGATAAAATATATACGAGGTATATAGCATGAAAGTAATTTTAATCGGAATAAACTCTAAGTATATTCACACAAATCTAGCTATTCGATACTTGAAAGTTAATTGTGATTATCCAGTAACACTTAAAGAATTTACAATTAAGGATAGTATCTCTAAAATAATGGATGGTATTATGGAAGAAGAGCCTGATATCATCGGTTTTAGCGTATATATTTGGAATATAGAAATAATAAAAGAACTTTTAAATATTATCAAAACGAAATATAAAAACAAAACTGTTATATTGGGTGGTCCTGAAGTAAGTTATGAATATAATGAGTTTCTTGATTTAAAACTGGCAAAGTATATTATCTTTAATGAAGGTGAAATAGCCTTCAATAAACTAATAGATGCTTTGGTCAATAATAAGGACATTTCTGGAATACCAAATCTATCTTATTATAAGGATAATAATATAATAAGGAATCGCGCGCAAGAAATACAAGACTTAAACAGCTTAAAAAATCCTTACAAATTAGATAATGAAGATATAAAAAACAAGATACAATATATTGAATTATCTAGGGGTTGCCCTTATAGTTGTTCTTACTGTATGGCTTCATTAGAAAAAACTGTAAGATTTTTTGATATAAATAGAGTTAAACAAGATATTCAATTTTTATATAAGAATGGAGCGAAAACTTTTAAGTTTTTGGATCGAACCTTTAATCTAAAAGCAGAAATGGCACTCGATATTTATAAATTTGTTATTGAGAATGATTTTAAAAACGCTGTCTTTCAATTTGAAATTAATGGTGATATTTTAAAAGAAAGTGTATTAGATTATTTAGTAGAAAAAGCTCCAAAGAATCGTATCCGTTTTGAAATTGGGATTCAATCAACTAACAATTCAGTCAATTTAGCAGTTGATAGACAACAAGATAATGGAAAACTATTTAAAAACATTCATAAATTAAACACTTCTATGGTCGACATGCATTTAGATTTGATAGCTGGCTTACCTTATGAAGACTATGACAGCTTCAAGAATACCTTTAATACAGCGTTTAAGCTTTATGCTAAAGAACTACAACTAGGATTCTTAAAACTGCTTAAGGGGACGAAATTATACTATCAAGCGCGAGAATTTGGTTACCGAGTACATGAAGTTGCACCATATGAGCTAATTGATAACCAATTTATCACAAAAGAGGAACTCTATAAGATACATATCGTTGAAGAAGCGTTAGAAATATATTGGAACAAAGGTTTTCTAAATAGAACAACCGCCTTAATAACGAAAGACTTAGCGTCTCCTTTTGATTTCTTCTTAGAATTAGGAAATCATTTCATACAAAATGATTTGTCATTCCATCGATATCAATTATTTGACATCTTTCAAACCTTAGAAGATTTCCTTGGAGATAGTTATAAGTATGATATACGCTATGATTATTTAGATTACAATAATATAAAACCTAAAATTTACTGGGACAACCCGGTCAAGAAAAATGATGTCATTAGACTTTTCCATAAAGAAAACCCTCATTACAACATAGATGTATTATATAAATATTCCGTTGTTATTGAATATATGTTTGATTACTTAATCGTTTTATACCTGCCAAACAAAAAAGAAATGCATATATTTAAAAAGAACTAATACTTTGCGTATTAGTTCTTATTTTATCTAATTAAGTTTTTGTAAGTAAGAATATAAATCAGTAACTTCTCCTTTAACATCCAAGGCTTCTTGGATAGGACAATTACCTATTTCTAAACTATCTGTATAAACAGCTTGTCCACTTTCTCCTGCAATCAGTAACTCAACGGCTCTTACACCCATTTTACTCGCTAAGATTCTATCAAATGAGCTTGGTGTTCCACCTCTTTGAATATAACCAAGGACAGTCGCTCTTGAATTAAAGTTAGAATTGTTCTCAATATCTTTTGCTAATTCAAATACATTTGTAATATTCTCGGCTACTACTAAAATTAAATGTCTTTTACCTAAGTTTTCTGCTACTTGAACTTGGCGTAGTACATAGTCTTTATCGTAACCTGTTTCTTTCGTTATTACAATTTCAGCTCCACAAGCAATTCCAGAATAAATTGATAGATCACCACAATCTCTTCCCATTACCTCGACTACAGTACATCTTTGATGAGAAAATGAAGTGTCTCTAAGTTTATCAATTGCATCAATAGCTGTATCTAAGGCAGTAAAGAATCCAATCGAGTATTCTGTAGAAGCAATATCATTATCAATAGTTCCCGGTATCGCAACTACATTGATTCCCATTTTATCTAAAGCCATACCTCCTCGGTATGTTCCATCTCCACCGATTACTACTAAAGCATCGATACCAATATTTTTTAAATTATCAACCGCTTTTTGTCTTACTTCTTTTTCTCTAAATGAAGGTAATCTTGAAGAACCTAAAATAGTTCCACCACGATTTAATATTTGCCCTACATCATTTCTTTCAAGTTTATGGATATTATTTTCTACTAAGCCTTTATAACCATCATAAACACCATAAGCTTCATGCCCATAATGTATCGCTGATCTAACAACAGCTCTCAAACATGCGTTCATTCCCGGCGCATCTCCACCGGATGTTAAAACTCCTATTTTCATATGTAACTAATCAATCCTTTCAATCTTTTTAAGAATGACCTGTACTTTATTGCGTCTTAATTCTCTTTGACCACTAAATAAATAGACTTGGCCAACTTTTAAGATATTCATATAACTAGTATATTCATTAGGGAATAATACACAATCAACTTGATTAAATACATCTTCCACTTCCACAAAAGCCATTTCTTCTTGTTTTTTAGTAAGAATGGTTTTAATTCTTGAAATCATTCCCACAAAATAAACTCCATTTGATTTACTTTCTAGTATATCAGAAACTAAATCTAGGTTATTTTCCCCAATTATTTTATCATACTTGTGAATAATATGATACTGAAAATTAATCCCAATCAACTCTTTTTCTTTTGTGTGAAGGGTTTCATAATCATACTCTTCATATTCCAAGAAATTGAAGTTTTCATTTTGATAATTAAAATCAACGAAGTTCATTAATTTAGGTAGATTTTCAATCATTGTCTTTTTATTTTGTTTAAAGTCATCAAATGCACCAGCGTAAATCATCGCTTCGATAATATTCATTGGAACATCCATTCTTCTTGTAATAAAATCAACAAGGCCAGTAACTTCTTTTTCTTCTTGAATCTCGACTATTCTTAAAGCAGCTTTCGGTCCGATACCTTTAATTCCTTTAATTGGAAATCTTAAGTTTTCTCCCTCAGCTACATAATCTACTCCTGACTTATTAATTCTTGGAGGTAATATTTTTAATCCCATTTTTTGACATTCCATAATATACTTTTTAGTTCCATAAACAGAACCTATTTGTGCATCTAATAATACTGATAAAAAATACATAGGATAATTTGCTTTTAAATACGCCATCCAATAACCAACTAAAGCGTAAGCTACAGCATGAGATTTATTAAATCCATAATTAGCGAATTTAACAATGTAATCATAAATGACATCAGCAACTTCTTCTGAATAACCTTGTTTAATAGATCCAGAAACAAACTTTTTTCTTTCCTTCTCTAAGATAGCCTTTTTCTTTTTACTAACAGCTCTTCTTAAAACATCAGCTTCTCCTAAAGAATAACCAGCAAACTTAGAAGCAATTTCCATAATTTGTTCCTGATAGATAATGATTCCATTCGTAGACTTCAATATTGGCATTAAATCAAGATGGGGATACGTTATTCTTTCCTCGTTATTTCTTCTTCTTAAATAGGAAGGAATGTTTTCCATAGGTCCAGGTCTATATAGAGAAATACAAGTAGCTATTTCAGAAAATTCAGCTAACTGCATTCTGCCTGCTAAATCCATCATGCCCTCTGATTCAAGTTGAAAAACTCCAAGCATTCTAACTTCTTTTAACAAATCGAAGGTAGCTTTATCGTCTAATGGTATTCGGTAGATGTTTATGTCTTTATTTTCATATTTTTTAATAAGATTTAGGGTGTCCTTAATCAAACTTAAGTTTCTGATTCCCAAGAAATCAAATTTTAAAAGACCGATTTCTTCTAAATCAGATGCTTCATATTGAGTTTGATAAGCTCCCATCAATCCAGGCTGTGTTGGCGAATAATTTTTAATGTCTTCACCAGATATAATAATACCAGCCGCATGAGTTGAAATATGTTTTACAAGTCCAGTTATCTTTTCGGCTATCGTAACTAGTTCTTTAATATTATCTATATTTGTATAGTATTGATACTCTTTTGGAAAATCTTTTCTAAATACTTCAATAGAATTATCAGCTACCGCTAAATTCTTTGAGAGTTCATCAAGAACCACTGTATCTATTTCTAATATTCTACCGACATCTCTGATAGCTGACTTCCCTTGGAATGTACCAAATGTAATAATTGATACTACCTTGTCTTTTCCGTATTTATTAATAACGTATTGAATAACTTCTTCTCTTTTATCGTCTGGAAAATCCATATCGATATCCGGCATTGTTATTCTTTCAGGATTTAAAAATCGTTCAAAATACAAATCGTGTTGTAAAGGATCCACATCAACGATTCCAAGTACGTAAGCAACTAATGAACCAGCAGCTGAGCCTCTACCAGGACCTACTAAAATACCGCTTTTTTTTGCATGCAAAACAAAGTCCCAAACAATTAAGAAATAATCTTCATAACCCATTTTCTTAACAATTCCTAGTTCATAATCAAGTCTTTCTTTATAGTTGCTATATTCATCCTTATATAGTTCGCTTTGCATGAGTCTTCTTGTTAAACCTTTTGATGATAGTTCAACCAGTTTTTCATAAGCGCTACCTTCATCCATGGGAAATTTAGGCAAATGTCTTGTCTTAAAATCAATCACTAAATCCGTTGCACTTATGAAATCTAATGTATTTCTTATCGCCTTTGGATAAGCTGAATACATTCTGTCTAATTCGTTTAACTCTTTAAAATGATAATACACTTCTTCCGATTGAAATAAACCAACTTCATCAACTTCCTCTTTTAATATCTTGCTTAAAATTGTCGAGGTTCTTTTATCTTCTTTATTTAAATATTGAACTTTATTTATAATGAAACTTTCACCGATTTCATCTAACTTAGGAGCTACTTTCATTTCGATTGCGTAATCATTTACATCCAAACCAAGATAAGTTTCCTTTATTTGTTTTTTAAGGAAAGCATATATTTCTTTGGCTTTTTCAAGTTGATTATCATATACCAATTTCGAGAATTGTCCTGTGTCCGTTCTTAGAATTACAATGACATCTTTGCTATAAGGATTTAAAGCATCGATACTTATTTTCCCGAATTCAGAAATATATGAGCTTATTTGTATCAGGTTCTTATACCCTAAGTTACTTTTAGATAATAAAACCACTTCTAAAACACCAAAAAAATCAGATTCGAGTAATACTCCTAATCCGATAATTGGTTTGATTCCTGAAATAAGACATTTCTTATAAAATTTTAAAGCTCCATACATATGATTTTGATCGACTAAAGCTAAAGTCTTATATCCTAGCTCTTTTGCCCTATCAACTAGTCTATTAACATCTAATAAACTACCATTCATAGAATATGTACTTTCAACAAATAAGTTAAAATTAATCATATATTTCACCAAAAATATTATAACATAATAAATTATAAATAACTATTTTTTACGCAAAATAAGTATTGCTCCTAAAACGATTAAAAAGTAAAAAATATAGTTGTAATTAAAATCTGATTGTTCATTATCTATAATCTCAAATGAGTCTCCCCTTATTGTAAAATCATAACTTTTATATAAGTTATTTTGCATCATTAATTCTAACTTATAGACACCCGGAGTCTCTAAATGGTTGTCCCCAGTAACGGTTTCTCCATTTAATTTGGCTTCACCAAAAACATAAAACGATACTTCATCATATATGGCTTCATCCTCAATACCCATTACACTGGGATAAATACTAAAAGAAAGAAAATATTCCATTCCATTTACTCCATATATTATTAAACTATATACGCCTGTATTCGTTATCCATTCTGAATTGTATATTTCATTATCTACTAAAATTGTATTTGCATTAGAATAAATAGCTATCGCTTCATACACAACTAAGTCCTCAATAAAATCATAACTTACATCTTTCAAAGAATAGGTAATATATGGAAACACAACAATATCTTTTGTATAAATATAACCATTAGCCCCATAGATTACTATCTGATAATATCCTGGGTCATTTATTGGAGTTTTACTAACATATGGCTTTCCCTCCACTTGGATTTCACCTTTAGCTATAATTGCAATACTACCTCTATAAGCGTCATTGAACTCTTCTCCAACAATTAACAATTCAGGATGAACTATAATCGAATAACTAAAAGTGTATTGTTTGTTTTGAATGATAATATCATAATTTCCAGGATATTGTATTTCTAAACTATCCACTTGAATATCATTAATGAAAGCAACTCCTTGGTATTGTGTATAATATTTGTCTATATATTCAACTTCTAGAATGATTTCTTCGACATATTCCATATCATTATTAATATACTCCACTCGATTATTAGAGTATGTAACTATTAGATAGTCATTATGGTTATTATAAAAGGTAGGCTTTTCATCAAGAACTATTTGAGAGATTTTTTCTCCATCCAGATTGTATTTCATTAACAGTACATGTTTAAATAAAGGAATCTCAAAATTATAACTTAAGTAATATTTCTCGCACACAATAATGATTTCATCATTGCCTATATCAGCTAAGTAAGTAAAAATCTCAAACCCTAAATCGTCATATACTATTCTTATCATTTCTGCGTTACTGTTTAAATCATATACCACTAGAATGCCGTCTGTATTATCATTTACAATTGACCCATATGTCATTCTATATTGTGTGTTTATGTACTCCCCTTTGGTTTTCATGCTTTCTAAGTCAGTAAATTGCATAGGATTTAATAAAGATAATAAACAAATAAATACTTGAAAAAATTGCATATAAAAAACCCCTCTCTAGTAAATACTACTATCGAGGGGTTCGATTTCTTTATTATAGTAAAGCTAATGTATCTCTTGCAATCATTACTTCTTCATTTGTAGGTATAACGTATACTTTAACTTTTGAATCGTCAGTTGAAATTAATCTTTCAACTCCGCGACAATCATTTCTTTCTTCATCCATTTTAATACCTAGTGCACCTAATCTATTAATAATATTAGATCTTGTCGTTTTAGCATTTTCACCAATACCGGCTGTAAATACTATTGCATCAGCTCCGCCCATATATACATAGTAAGAAGCAATATAATCAACAATTCTCTTCGCTTGTACTTCAATTGCTAAATCAGCACGGTGATTACCAGCAGCTGCAGCAGCTACTAAATCTCTTGAATCTGAAGAAATTCCAGAAACACCTATATAGCCAGATTGTTTATTTAAATAGTTTGTAATTTCTTTTACTGATTTGTTTTTCTTATTCATCATATATTCAATAATAGCAGGATCAATAGCTCCTGATCTTGTTCCCATAGGAATTCCATCTAGTGGAGTGAATCCCATTGAAGTATCGATTGAATGTCCTTGCTTCACTGCACAAATGGAAGCCCCATTTCCTATATGAGCAATAATTATATTACAGTCTTCAGGTTTTTTACCCATGATTTCTGCACATCTAGCAGAAACAAATTTATGACTTGTTCCGTGGAATCCGTATTTTCTAACTTGGAATCTTTCATACCAGTCATAAGGTACAGCGTATAAATAAGATTCTTCAGGCATCGAATGATGGAATGCAGTATCAAATACACCAATGTGTTTTACGTTTGGCAATACTTTCTTAAACGCTTTAATCCCTGTTAAGTTAGGAATTAGATGTAATGGTGCTAAATCAACTATCTCTTCTAAGTAAGCAATTTCGTCATCACCTAACACTAAAGATTCAGCGATTTTATTTCCACCATGTACCACTCTATGACCCACACCTGATATTTCATCAAATGAAGCTAAGATTTTTAATTCAATTAATTTATTTAAAAGAATACTAACAGCTACAGCATGATCTGGAATATCTAAAACTTCTTCTTGTTTTTTTCCGTTAACTGAAATAGCAAAAACTGAATTTTTCATTCCTATTCTTTCCACTATTCCGGTTGTGATTAATTTTTCTTCAGGCATCTCCAACAATTGAAATTTTAAAGATGAACTTCCTGCATTTACTGCCATAATTTTTTTCATATTAATTACTCTCCTAATTTGTAAAATTCTGTATTTTCAAACCAAACATTTAAATGACTGATAACTTTTTTAAAACTATCTTGATCATTAAAATCTGGTAAATCTACTAATAAAAAGTTCTTTGGCTGAATTACTTCTAAGCCGTCTCTTTGAAAGATTACAATCACTTTCTCTGTATTCTTTAAAAGAGTCGTTGGTAATTTGATGAATCCAAACAATTTCCATAATTCATTTAAATCCATTGCTCGCTTTACCAGTACTTCATCTTTGACTATTTCACCATCAAAGATTCCGACTAGAAACCCGCCACTAATTATGTTTTCGCTAAGATGTCCAATAATATTATACACATCTTCTTCTAAAATTCCAGAGAAATCGCTCACAATTAAATCCATCGGAGGACATCTGAACGTTAAAGTATCTTGAAAATATACCTGCTCGCCATAACCTAACATATCAAATAAAGCTGTTGATAATTTATAAGAGTCTATATCTAAGTCTACACCAAATATATTTGTTTTTTTGGTCGTATTATTCGCGATATACGTTATTAAGTTACCAGTTCCTACTAAAGGGTCTAATATATCTAGATGACTTTTACTATATAATTTTGATATCAAATAATTAATAAAAACTCCTATAGTTTCTGGAGTTATCATTTGATTTGATATATTACCATGCTTAAATCCTTTTAAACATGCATATTGAAATGCTTTTCGAATCTCTTCTTTATTAAATTCTATACCTGATACTTTGTCTATGATAGTCATCAATTCAGTCTTTATATCAGAATATGTGTCTTCAATAGTGTGTGCCATTATGTTTTCGCAAGTCTTAACAACACCTTCTAAATAAGGCATCTTATTTGTTTTATATAGTAAAACAGCCGACTCGTCGAAGCAATCATAAAGCGCTTCTATATGCTCTTGATTTATCATTCTATCACCGTCAATATTGTATCATAACTATATAATTATAACAATAATAAATACAAAATTTATAGCATAAATATGAATTTTTATTCATATGTCTTTTTAAATAAAAAATAAGCCCCACTTTTTAAGTAGGGCTTTTAATAATTAATTCTAACGTTTACCAGGATCGTAAGGAATACCTTCCGCCTTTGGAGCACGCGATTTCTTAGATGTAAATGCTAATACAATTAATGTAAGAATGTATGGTAACATCATATACAAGTTTTCAACCTTAACCAAACCAAAGCTTGGTAAGAATGTAATTGTAGTTGCAAGTACAGCAATTGAACTAAAGAACGAGAAGAATAAAGCGCCAAACAATATTCTAAATGGCTTCCAGTTACCAAAAATCATAACTGCTAAAGCTAAGAATCCGTAACCTAGAACATCTGATTGATGAACTTGTCCATTCGCTGTTGCAAATGCAAAACCACCAATACCTGCTAAAAATCCTGATATTGCTACACCAATATATCTCATTCGTATTACATTAATACCAACTGAGTCAGCAGCTTGCGGATGTTCCCCGCAGGCTCTTAGTCTTAATCCAAATCTTGTTTTATATAAAACTACAAAAGCAGCAAACAAGATAAATATAGATAAAATTGTTGTTAAATATAAATTCTTAAACAATAAAGTATTTACCCAATTTGCCATTGAGGCTGGATCTATACCAAATGAAGCTGAATTTAGATTAACTAAATCCGGAAAAGCAATTTTTGAATTACCTGTATAAGTTATTGCATAAATGATTAATACAGAAAATGCAGGCGCAAATATATTTAATGCAGTCCCACTAATAACCTGATTTGCCTTCAACTTAATGGAAGCAAATGCTAACAATAATGAGAATATTAACCCTGCTAAACCAGAAACCACCATAGTAATTAATACCACTAATTGTGGTGCGTTTTCTGCTAATCCCGATGTTGCGATAGCTCCTGATAAGAAAATTCCAGCAAACAAAGAACCGATAATCATAATACCTTCTAAAGCGATGTTGATAACACCACTTCGTTCAGAAAACATACCTGCTAAGGCGCCTAATAATAGAGGAACAGCATATAAAATAGTCTTAGATATAAGAATAGCTACAACATCCATTATTTAGTCACCTCCTCTTCATCTTTAATGACGACATCTTCTTTTTTCTTAAATAAGGAGATTATCTTTTCTGTAATTTTTTTGAATATATTTCCTTTTCCAGAACCGTCATCACTGCGATTAAATTTTTTCCTTATGAACTGGCTAACAATTAATGTAAATGCGCTAAAGTAAATAATTACTGACAATATAATGTTAGTAACTTCGCTACTATAAACGCCTTCAAACGCTTGTCCACCAACATTTAGATATCCAATAAATAAACCGGAAGCGATAATTCCTAAAGGATGCGAGAATGCTAGTAACGCAACAGGTATTCCGTTGAATCCCATAGTTAACAATGTACTGTCTGTAGTAAATTGAATTGTTCCTGCTAAGAAACTAATTGCCCCAGCAATACCAGCTAAACCACCACTGATAATCATCGTTAAAATTATCGTTCTTTTTGCTTTAATACCAGCGTATCTACTAGCTTCTTTATTATGTCCACAAGCTTTTATTTCATAACCAAAAGTAGTTTTATTCATAACTATATATATAATAACAGCTACGATAATTGCTATAATGATTCCGATATTTATAAACGAACTTCCCGTTAACTCTTTTAAACCTAAGTCCGGAAGTAGCCCTGAAGCATTATGAAACCCAATTGGATCAGTTCTATTTCCTGGAGGTAATGTTCTCATAGTTGGAAGATTATATAGAAGTAATTTTGTGAAAAACAAAGCCACCCAGTTTAACATAATGGTTGTAATAACTTCATTAATATTGAACTTCGCTTTAAAATACCCAGGAACAAATCCCCAAAGTCCACCAGTGATCATAGCTACTAATATTGCAAGCCACCAAGGAAAGCCCCATAAGATAACTGCAATTAATGAGAAAAATGCCCCAACAGTGTATTGACCAGTAGCACCAATATTGAATAAACCTGCTTTAAATGCAAAACCAACTGATAATCCACAAAGAATTAGGGGAGCTGCGTTATAAAGCACTTTAATTATTGATGGTACATCTTTAAAAGCATATGTTACAAAATTATTAAATACCTGTCCAGGTAAACTAAAATTAGATTCAGCTTTTGTAGCCTCCAAAATATATAGCAAAATAAAACTCATTAACAACCCGGCTACAATAGCTAAAAATGCTGAAGTAAAGGTTAATAATATTTCTGGAACTTCTCTTTTTCCCTTTATTCGAGGCGTTTTAATGTCTTTAGGCATTAGCTTTCACCTCTTCCTTTTTTTTCTTGGCTTGTTGTTTAGAGCCAACCATATATAAACCTATTTCTTTCGCTGATGTTTTCTTTGGATCTAATTCAGCTACAATTTCACCATTATACATAACTAAGATTCTATCGCTAATATTTAATATTTCATCTAGCTCAAGACTTATCATTAAAATACCTTTGTTTTTATTTCTCTGATCAATAAGTGTTCTATGGATATTTTCAATCGCTCCAACATCAAGTCCTCTTGTAGGTTGAACTGCAATTAATAAATCTGTGTCGCAATCAATTTCCCTAGCAATAATCGCCTTTTGTTGATTACCTCCACTCATACTTCTAGTAATTGTTGAAGACCCTTTTCCAGATCTGATATCATAGTCTTTTATTAACATATCTGAATGCTTCTTTACATTAGATTTTTTTATAAAACCATGATTTTGAAATTCTTTAAGAAAATATTTTTTCAAAATTAAATTATCTGCTAAATCGTAATCCAGTACTAGACCGTGTTTATGTCTATCCTCTGGAATATGACTAATACCCTTTAAATTTCTTTCTCTTATGCTCAATTTAGTAATGTCTTCACCTTTAAGAATTAATTTACCACTAACTAATTTTTCTAATCCTGATATCCCATACACTAATTCAGTTTGTCCGTTTCCTTCAATACCTGCAATTCCTAATATTTCTCCTTCATGAACTTTAAAAGAAACATTATTAACAGCATTGTTTTTATGTGATTTACTAGAAACAGTTATATTATCAAGTTCTAAAATTACGTTTCCTTTTTTTCTTAAGGCCGATAACTTAACGCCTTCAACATGTCTACCAACCATCATTTCTGATAATTTAGATGTTGTTGTATCTTTAACATTTACTGTACCGATATATTTACCTTTTCTTAAAACTGAAACTCGATCACAAACATACATAATTTCATTTAATTTATGTGAAATAAATAAAATCGACTTTCCTTCTTCAATCAGATTTTTCATAATTTTCATTAACTCTTCAATTTCTTGAGGAGTTAATACAGCGGTTGGCTCATCAAATATTAATACTTCATTTTCTCTATAAAGCATCTTTAAAATCTCAACCCTTTGTTGCATACCGACAGAGATATCTTCAATTAGTGCGTCGACATCTACTTTAAGATTAAATTTTTCACTTAGTGCTATAACTTTTTCACGAGCTTCTTTAGTTGTTAGAAGTCCGTTTTTTGTAGGTTCCGCACCTAAAATAATATTTTCTAAAACTGTAAATACTTCTACTAATTTGAAATGCTGATGTACCATTCCAATCCCTAAATCGTTAGCTACATTAGGGTTAGCAATATTTACAACCTCACCATTTTTCTTAATAACACCTTTTTCCGGAATGTATAAACCAAATAGTACACTCATTAAAGTTGATTTCCCTGCACCATTTTCACCTAATAATGCATGTATTTCACCCTTTTTTAATCGGAGTGTTACATTGTCGTTAGCTACAACCCCAGGAAATTCTTTACGGATGTTTTCCATTTCAATAATGTAGTTTTCCATATGAATCCTCTCTAAACTGTTCTAATTTCAAATTTTATGTATATATATACATACTGTTTAAAATATTATAACATAATTATTGAAAAAAATATAAAAAAAAGAAAAGGGTAAGTCCCTTTTCTCAATGTTATTATTCTGTTGTTTTATGAAGCGTATGTAACTGTAACTAATGTTACTGTTGGAGCTGCATCAATAGCTGCAGATACTACTACAGTACCGTCTACTAATTTAGCAAAGATAGCGTCATATTGAGTCATTGTAAAGTTATCAAATCCCCATGAAGTTGTAGCTGTAGGAAGTCCAATACCATCATTTGCAGCACCAAGAATTGATGTTGCTCCAGCTAATGCTGTTGGCCATTCCATATCATTGTCATAGAATGCTGTTAAAGCTTCATATACTGAAATTTGTAAACCTTTCATAGCTGAAGTGATAATTCTATCTGATTCAGCAATTTGGTCAACGTCAACACCAATAACTTTACCGTCAGTAGTGTTTTCAGCAGCAGCGACTACAGATAAATATAATCCTCCACCACAAGCGAATACTACTTCAACTCCACCAGAATACCATAAATCAATTTTAGTTTCTAATGCAGGACTTGGTCCGAATGAGTCAGCGTAATCATATTCTATAGTTACGTCGCCAGCAGTTAAACCTAATTCGTTAGCAGCATATTCTGCTCCTTGAACAAATCCGTATCCATAACGTACAACAGCAGGAACTGCCATTCCACCCATGAATCCTAAGTCTCTAAATCCATCGATTACTGCCGCATAACCAGCTAAGAATCCAGCTTGTTCTTCTTGATATAATACATTATGAGTATTATCTAAAGTTTCATAAGTTGAATAGTCTGCAGTATGAGGTTCACCATCTAACAATAAGAATGAAACGTCTGGGTTGTCCCCTTGCACTGCATAAATAGCTGTTTCGAATAAGTAACCTGGACATACAACAATTTTTGCACCAGCTGCGATAGCAGCATCAATTGATTCAATTCTAGCAGCATCACTATCTTCTGTTGGACGATAGTAAGCATAAGTGATGTCATTTTCAGTAGCGTATTGTACTACACCATTCCATGTACCTTCGTTAAATGATTTGTCATCGATGTTTCCAACATCAGTAACAAGTGCAATTTCATAAGTAAGTGCTTCGGCTGTTGTTGCAGCAGCTGTTGTAGCGGCAGCTGTTGTTGTTGTTTCTTCTGTACAAGCAACAAATCCGAAGAATGCTAAAAATCCTACAAGTAATAAACTTAAAAATCTCTTCATATTTTCCTCCTATAATTTTAAAATCCTTTAACATATTATACATCTATGACCAGTAAAAGTAAATGAATTTTTGACATTATATGTGACAACTTAGCGAAATATTTATATTAGGCCATTTAATCCACAAATATTCAACACTTATTAATGTCTCTATAAGACAGTTTTACTAGTTTTTAAAAGGAATTATGACAATTATTATGATTATTTCATTTTTTTTGTTAAAATATATATGGTGATGATATGAAAAAATTTATTGTTAAATTAATAAGAGGGTATCAAGAAGGTACTCGCGGAAAAAATCCAACATGCCGATACCACCCTTCTTGCTCAAATTATGCAGTTCAAGCCTACGAAAATTATAACGTCTTTTATGCCACATTATTAACAGTATGGAGGATATTGAGATGTAATCCTTTATCTAAAGGTGGTTATGATCCTATTCCTAAATACAAAAAAGAACTAAAAAGACAATTAGCAGAAGAGAAAAAAGCAGCCGAATCAAATAAAAAAGACTCTTTTTAGAGTCTTATTTTTTATTTGGTGCGGGTAACAGGACTTGAACCTGCACGTCTAAGACACTAGATCCTAAGTCTAGCGCGTCTGCCAATTTCGCCATACCCGCAGAAAAAATGGTGACCCGCAGGCGATTCGAACGCCTGACCCTTTGATTAAAAGTCAAATGCTCTACCAACTGAGCTAGCGGGTCATAAAAAAAATGGCTGGGCTACCAAGATTTGAACTTGGGATCACGGAGTCAAAGTCCGATGCCTTAACCACTTGGCCATAGCCCAATTTTTTTTATGGGGCGACTGATGGGAATCGAACCCACGAATGTCGGAGCCACAATCCAATGCGTTAACCACTTCGCCACAATCGCCATATGTTTTTTGCACCTCTTAGTTTACTAAATTGGCATATATTTGTCAAGAAATATATTATCCTTTTTTAATAAAAAAAATTCCTACTTAGAATCAAGCAAGAATCTTGTATATTTATTCTCCTATAATAGCTATCCCAAATCCCTTGTTTCCTAAATGAGAATAGAATACAGGACTAAGGTAATCTGTCATATGAATCTCAATAGATTTGTACTTTTCTTGTAACATATCCGCTAATTTTTCAGCCCAATCTAACATGTCCATTTGAACAATATCTATATACACATTATCGTACTTACTTGCATATTCATCTACGTTCTTCATAAAGAATTCTAGACAAGCTTTATTTGCTCTTTCTTTTTTGACTAATTCGAGCTTACCTTCAATCATTTGAATGATTGGCTTTATTTTTAGCATCTTACCAAGAAAAGCTTGTACTCTATTTAGTCTTCCACCTCTAATTAAATTATCTAAATCTCCTAAAGTAAACGCTACAAAAGCATCATTAAACAAAGAAAAATATCTTTTGTTAACATCTGCGTATGCTTTGCCTTCTAGAATCATTTCGGCTATCTTCTTAACGCCTAGCGCAACACCATATGATGCAACATTTGGCGAATATACATCTACTTCTAACGGAAAATCAATTAATGATTTTGCTAGAAGGCCTGATTGATAAGTTCCACTTAATTTTGATGATAACACTATTGTAATAACATGTGTATATCCTTCTTCATAAAACTTTTTAAACTGATCAAGAAAATCTGTTGGTGACGGTTGAGAAGTCATTAAACGTTTTCCTTCATCTAGGTTTTTAAACATCTTTTCTATAGATAACTCTGATTCATCATAAGTCTCTTTATCAAAAGAAACTTTAAGCTGAGTTACCTTTATAAAATCGTAATCATCAAAATCTTTTCTTGTTAAAGTTGTACTATCTATTAATAATCCTATTTTTTCCATATAATTCATCTCCATTAATTACTATGTCACACACAATACTTTAACAGAAGTTTTAATCGCTGTCAATAAGCAACAATCTTTTTTTTACAAAAGAAAAAAAGCGACTAGTTAAAAATTAGTCGCTTTAAATATTTTATTTATTTTTTTGTTCTTCTAAATAAAGTTTGTGTTCTTCAACAATTTTTTCAATTAAGTTTCCAGGAACTTCTTCATATCTGATAAATTCTCTTGAGAATGTACCAGATCCTTGAGTCATTGCTTTAAGATCGATAGTATATTTAGAAATTTCTTGTTCAGGAGCTTCTGCAATTACTTTTTGATATCCGGCAATAGAAGGTTCCATTCCTAAAACTCTACCTCTACGTTTATTCATATCCCCTAAAACATCACCAAGATACTCATCTTTAATCGTAACTTCTACTTTATAAATAGGCTCTAAAATTGTTGGTTTAGCTGTTTTACATGCTTCTTTAAAAGCAATACCAGCAGCTAGTTTAAATGCTAACTCATTAGAGTCAACTGCATGATACTTACCATCAGTTAAAACTCCACGAACACCAATAACTGGGAATCCAGCTAATACACCATGTTCTAAAGTATCTTGCAACCCTTTATCTACAGCTGGCCAATATCCTCTAGGAACTGATCCACCAAAGATTTCTTGTGTGAATTCATAACCGCCATCACTCATCGGTTCAAATCTCATTACTACAACACCGTAATATCCAGAACCACCAGATTGTTTAATATATCTACCAGTCGCTTCAGCGGTAGCTTTAATAGTTTCACGATAAACAATTCTTTGATCTTCAGTTTGAAGAGCAACTTTATATGTGTTTTTCATCTTATCAATGATATATCCAATATGAATAGTACCTTGTCCACCAATAAGAAGTTGAGATGTTTCTTTATTTCGTTTAACTTCAATAGTGTTATCTTCTAATTGAAGTTTAGCTAATGCATTTGATAATTTATCTTCATCTTTTTTATTTTCAACATGAACTGCAACATACATAGTAGGTGTTGGAGTTATGATTTGTGGATAAACAATAATATTTTTCTTTTCAGATAAAGTTGAGCCTGTTTTAAGGTCATTTACCTTAGCCATAGCCACGATATCTCCAGCATGTCCAATTTCTAGAGGAATCATTGTTTTCCCTAGTAATGTAAATACAGGAGCTGCTCTTTCTGTGTTACCAGTGTTTGATACATATATATCTTGGTCTTTTTGTAAAGTACCTGATTTAATTTGCATGATGCTGATAGCACCAATAAATGGGTCAATCATCGTTTTAAATACAAATGCACTAAATGGTTCTTCGTCTGAAAAATGTCTTTCAACTTCAGTTTCACCATCTAATCCTTTTACTGCCGGTAATTCCGATACGCTTGGGAAATATTGTTTAATCATATGAAGTAATGTTAAAGATCCAATATCTTTTATTGCTGAACCAACAACAACCGGAATTGCTTCACCTGATTTGATAGAATCATGTAACCCTTTATGGATTTCATCCATTGTAAGTTGTTCACCTTCAAAGTATTTTTCTAATAATACTTCATCAGAACCTGCTACTGTTTCTATTAATTGTTCACGTAGTTCTAATACTTTATCCATTTTATCTTCATAGATTTCACCATCGACACATGCGTCTCCATCATAGATTCTTGCTTTAAGTTCTATAACGTCAGCGAATCCATTGAAAGAATCACTTTTACCTAGTGGCAAGCAGAAAGGTACTGCTTCTTTACCTAATTTTGATCTAATTTCTGCTAAAATTTCTGGAAATTTAACATTGTCCTTATCCATTTTGTTAACGAAAATAAATGCTGGAATGTTATGTTTCTTGATTTCTAACCACATTCTTTCAGTCCCAACTTGTACTCCGCTCGAAGCATCAACTACTAAAATAGCAGCTGTTGAAACAGACATTACATGATTGATATCTCCAATCATTTCATCAGCACCTGGTGCATCAAATAGATTGATTTTAATACCCTTAAATTCTAATGGTAATAATGCAGTTGAAAGTGAACTCTGCTTTTGATGTTCTTCGGTTGCAAAGTCAGAAATAGTACTTTTCTTTTCAACCGTTCCCTTCTTTTCTACTTTCCCTGTTATAAATGCTAAAGATTCAGCTAGTGAAGTTTTACCACTACCTAAATGCCCTAAAACAATGACGTTTTTTATCGCATTTGCTTGATATTCTTTCATAAATTTGCAATTCTCCTCTCATTAAAAACGCTTTCAGTCTTAAATATTATAACATAACAGGAAAAAAAAGAAAGTTATTTAAGCATGATTTTTTAGTGATATTTTGCAAAATAAAAAGACAAAACACTTTTGAATGCTTTGTCCCTTTTTTCTAGTTAAAAATTAACGATAAATTTCTGGTAAATTTTCTTTTTGATCAAATAATACTTCTTCTACCTTTTCAAACATATTTCTCTTTTTCATAGGCATACAATCTTCACAAAAATGTGGTTTTGTACAATTAGCACAGAAAACACTTGTCATTTCCTTGTATTCGTTAATAATTGCTAAGGTTGCATCAATTGTTTCAATTTCATCCTCGCGTCTAAAGTAATAATAAGCCTCTAACACCGATTCTACAACCTTGTCTTGTAATTCATCCGTTCCTTTAAGATCTTTAATTCTTTGAGCCGTTTTCATTCTTCATCTCCTTTTTCGTGTGTATTTGTTATTCATATTATACTTAACCAATTAAAAAAAAGAAATAGCTTAACTGATATTCGTTTAATTGCTTAAAAAAAACCCACACAATTGTATGGGTTTATATTACAAATTTTCTTTAATGATATAGTCCATTTCTTTACATGGAATATTTTCGGCTATGTAACTACACTTCACTAATAACATTAAGAATAATCCTTTTCTTTTTACATCGCTTAAGCTTTCAAAGTTACCTTGGCCTTTTGCTAAAACAACGCTTGATTCTTTGAATACTTTTTGAAATTCATCCGATGACTTATGAAGTATTGTTCCAGGGAACATTGCTCCAGAAGAAATTACTTCCGCCACTTCTTCCATACCCACTTGCAAAGCATCTTCAATTGTAACATCATTGATAATAGCTTTCCCTCTAACTCCAAAGTATATTTTAATGTTTGGATATATTCGCTTAATTGTTTTGATAAATAATTTATCCAAAACAATCTCTCCACAATTATCGCCTATATATAATAATTGCTTGCATTGTTCTAATTGACTAATCAATGCTTCTCTACTATCAATAACAAAACTGATTTCATCTACTTTTTCCATCATTTCAAAAACGCTGTTTTTATCAAACTTATGTCTCGCAGCAAAATCAATTACATTTCCAATAACAGCTATTTTTAAAGCTGTATCAAACATATTATCACTATCTATGATAATCTTTTCTACTTTTTCATAAACATCTAAAAGTGATTGATTATAGAATTTTTTTATCTCTTTATATGGATTCTCATTACCAAACACTTCGGTAATAATCCTCCACGTAATAGAACCCATAATTTCTGGATTCGACATTTCAAAAGATATCTCGCTTAGTTCTTTGAACATTTTTTTAATCGCAACTTCTTGTAAATCTTTACTTATATTTAATAACTCAGATAATTTAATAACTTGTTTTATATTACATTCCATGCACATTAAACTTGTTTTCATCTAAAAAATCCCTGCATATGTAAGCAAAAAATATACCAAAGCTATCACAACAATAACTTGATAAATAGCTAATCTAATAATATCCTTGACTAATTTCTGTGCTATATCTTCTTCATTTATAAGTTTCCAATTGTTATATACATATGAAATTGAAGTGAACTACCCACCACTTAATCAATATTTGAAGTGGGGGCTTCTTGGGTAATATGCGCTAATGCGCACAAGTTGACC
>JAEIOE010000073.1 GCA_016342455.1 Mycoplasmatota bacterium
CCCTCAAATAGGCTTCCAAAAATTTATTTGGTCTACAAAGGAGATGTCTTAGCACTACAACTGTAAAACTCGGGTCTGGTATGGATGCTAAATATGGTTGGGTTTTATCCCTTGGATTATTAGTAACTCTTGTTTGGGTTTATGTAGAAATGCTTAGGTTACTAGCTATTTTCAGTAGAAGAAACTAATCTTTATTGAAATATTTTTAAATCATGTTATAATAATGTTATAAACAATACTATGAAAAAGAAATAGTAGTCAGATAAGATCGATTTTAGAGAGAAATGCATTGTTGAAAGCATTTTATTGATTGCTGATGAATTCACCTTTGGAGTGAGACTAATCCTCTCCGCAAACCCGCGTTACAGGTTAGAGTGCTAGAAGGATTTCTAGAACTAAGGTGGTACCACGGTTAAAACATATAATCGTCCTTTTATTAGGACGATTTTTTTAATATTTAGGAGGCAATTATGGAAAAAAAATTAAAGAAACTAGTTGAAGAAGTAAGTGCAAAACTAGAAAAAGTAAAATCAGTAAATGAACTGAATTTATTGAAATCAGAATATCTTGGAAAGAAAAGTGTCTTTAATAGTTTTATGAAAGACCTTCAAGACGTTCCAAAAGAAGATAAACCAAAACTAGGTCAGTTGATAAATCAGTCAAAACAAGTTATTGCTGGATTATTAGATAAAACAAAATCTCTTATTGAGCAAAGAATTGTTGAAGAGAAACTAAAATCAGAAACGATTGATGTAACTTTGCCTGGTGTGAATCTAAAAAAAGGCTCTAAACACCTTATTTCGCAAACGATTGAAGAAATCGAAGATATCTTCATTGGTTTGGGATACACTGTAAAAGAAGGACCAGAAGTAGAATCGGATAAATATAACTTTGAAATGCTAAATCTTCCTAAGGATCATCCTGCCAGAGAGATGCAAGATTCACTTTATATATCAGAAGAAACACTTTTAAGAACTCATACATCACCAGTACAGGTTAGAAGTTTGCTTGAAAATACAGAACAAGTTGCTTTAAAAATTATCTGTCCAGGTAAAGTATATCGAAAAGATGATGATGACCAAACTCATTCTCATCAATTTACACAAATAGAAGCTTTAGTAGTCGATTCATCTACTAATTTATCTGACCTGAAAGGAACACTTCTTTTTATTGCTAGAAAATTATTTGGTGAAGAAAGAGAAATCCGTTTGCGTCCATCGTACTTTCCTTTTACAGAACCAAGTGTAGAAGTAGATGTATCTTGTTATAAATGCAACGGTAAGGGTTGTTCTATGTGTAAAGGCACAGGTTGGATTGAAATCTTAGGTGCTGGTATGGTAAATAATAATGTATTAGAAGCAGCTGGATACGATTCGAATATATTCCAAGGTTTTGCCTTAGGTATGGGCGTTGAAAGAATTGCTATATTGAAATATGGAATTGATGATATAAGAGCATTTTATACAAATGACTTACGATTCAATAAACAGTTTTAGGAGGTGTGACAGATGAAAGTATCAATCAATTGGTTAAAAGAATATGTAAATATAGATGACAATTATAAAATTCTAGAAGACAGTTTCAATCTAATGAGCCAAGAAGTAGAATCTTTATACAAATTAGTAGACGCTAGTCACTTAGTAGTAGGTCACGTTTTAACTTGCGAAAAACACCCTCAAGCTGATAAACTAAATATAACTACAGTTAACATAGGTGAGGAAGAAACACTTCAAATTATCTGTGGTGCACCAAATGTAGCTGCTGGTCAAAAAGTAATTGTTGCTTTAGTAGGCGCAGTACTTCCAGGAGACTTTAAAATCAAAAAAGCGAAAATTCGTGGAATTGAATCTGTTGGAATGATCTGTTCACTAGATGAACTTGGGATGAAAGAATTTGATCCTGAAGAAAAAGGTATCTATGTTTTAGATTCAGAAGCTTTGCCTGGGTCAGACCCGCTAGCTTGCTTATACCTTGACGATTACGTATTAGATTTAGACCTAACAGCGAATAGACCTGATTTACTATCTATGGAAGGTGTAGCTTATGACGTGGCTTGTATGTTAAATAAAGACATTACATTAAAAACTCATGACTACGATTACGTTAAAAAAGAAAATAATTTAAAAGTATTTACAGACACCAATAAATGCTCTGCATATTATGGTCAAATAATTAGAAATGTAACAGTGAAAGAAAGCCCTGCTTGGTTAAAATCAAGACTTCTAGCTGCTGGGATAAGACCAATTAGTAATGTGGTTGATATTACCAATTATGTTTTAATTGAATATGGACAACCATTACACGCTTTTGATTATGACAAATTAGGCTCAGATACAATTATAGTTAGAACGGCTGAGGAAAATGAAGTGCTAGTAACACTTGATGATCAAGAGAGAAAACTTGAAAAAGATGATGTTGTTATTACGAATGGAAAAAAAGCCGTTGCGCTTGCAGGTGTTATGGGTGGACTTGAAACAGAAGTGGATTCAAACACAAAAACAATTCTTTTAGAATCTGCTATATTTGATCCGGTTAGTGTAAGAAAAACATCAAAACGCTTAGACTTAAAGAGTGAAGCATCAACACGTTTTGAAAAAGGCTTAGATCCTAACAAAGTTAGAAAAGCAATGGATTATGCTACTGAACTATTTGTGAAATTAGCAGATGGGGAAGTATATGGTAAGCCTTCTTATTTTGATAATACAGATAAATCATCAACTGAAATTATTCTAACTTTAGAAAAACTAAATCAAGTTAGTGGATATGAATTTCAAATTAGCCAAGTAGAAGAAATCCTTGATAGACTAAGATTTGATTATAAATCTAATAATAAGCAATTTGTAATTAAAGTACCAACAAGAAGACAAAACGTTTATGGATATCAAGATATTATTGAAGAAATAGTTAGAATTTTTGGTTATGATTTAATTCCAGCGACTATTCCTTGTACACCTACTTCTGGGTATTTGACTAAAAAACAAAAATTAAGAAGAAAAGTAAGAGAATACTTTGTTAATCTTGGTTTCGATGAAACAATTACTTATTCTTTAGTAACTGATGAAGAGGTAACTCAATTTGATAAAGAGGAATTATCTCAAGTTACGATTATGAATCCAATTAATATTGCAAGAAAAACGTTGAGACATTCTATTCTTCCATCATTAATTAGTGTATTACAATACAATAAGAAAAGAAAAACTAACGACCTATGCTTATTTGAACTAGGAAGACAATATACTGAAGAATCAGAAACTGAATTATTAAGTGGATTAATGTATGGAGTATATTCGGCAAGTCAATGGCAAGGCATTAAACAAACAACTGATTTCTATTTAGTGAAAGGTATTTTAGAAGAACTATTAGAAATACTTAAAATAACTGACTATGAAATTGTCAAAACGACACATAAGATAGATTCTATGCATCCTGGTATTCACGCTGATTTACTTATTAAAGGTGAATATATTGGTTTCCTAGGAAAACTTCATCCTGAAGTAGAACATAAAAATAGTATTAATAAGACATTTGTATTTGAATTATCATTTGATAAACTAGTTGAATACAATGATACAGAGATAGAAATGACAGAAATACCTAGATTCCCTAGTGTTCAAAGAGACTTAGCTATTATTATTGATAAGGATATACCTGTATCTGAGCTTGTAGCTGAAGTTAGAAAAGCAGGTAAAAAGCAATTAAAGACTATTGATATATTCGATTTATATCTCGGTGAAAACTTGGGTGAAAACAAAAAATCAGTTGCTTTATCTTTAGAATTTAGATCAAATGAAAAAACCTTGGAAACTCAAGAAGTTGATGTGGCTATCAATAGAATTTTAAAACAACTTGAAACAACTTTAAACGCAAATTTAAGATAAGAAAAGCCCATTTATTGGGCTTTTTTATTGTTTAAAATAATATTTCGATTTGGATATGATATAATTTTAATAGAAGTGTAAAGGGAGAAGTTATGGGAAATATTATTGAAGTCAGAAATTTATATAAGAGTTATGGCTCTATTCAAGCTGTAAAAGGAATTAACTTTTATGTGGAGAAAGCATCTCTATTTGCTTTTTTAGGGCCAAATGGTGCTGGAAAATCAACGACAATAAATATTTTGTCGACATTGTTAGCCAAGGACTCAGGCGATGTTATTATTAACGGAATAAATCTTGGAAAAAATGAAGATGAAATAAGAAAGTCTATTGGGATTGTTTTCCAAGAGGGAGTATTAGATCCTCTATTAACTGTTTGGGAAAACATTGAAACAAGAGGGAGTTTTTATAGTCTATCTAAACAAGAGTTACATGAGAGAATAAACTTAGCACTTGAAGTGACGGGAATTACAGACATTTCTAAAAGAAGATATGGAACACTATCAGGGGGTCAAAAGCGAAGAGCTGATATAGCGAGAGCTCTTGTTAATAAACCTAAGATATTGTTTTTAGATGAACCGACTACTGGTTTAGACCCACAAACTAGGAAGGCAGTTTGGGACACCATTAAGAATCTTCAAGAACAAGAAGAAATGACAGTGTTTCTAACAACGCATTATATGGAAGAAGCTGAAAAAGCGGATTATGTTGTTGTAATAGATGAAGGTGAAATAGCAGCTAAGGGAACTCCAACAGAACTAAAAGATATATATTCAAAAGATTCTTTAAGAATAAAACCTAAAAGAAAAGAAGAACTAGAACTTTATTTACATAAAAATGATATTGATTACAATTTAAAAAATGATTTATACATTATTAGAATAGAGAATACTTTGGACAGTATTCCTATTCTAGAACAACTTAGAGATAATTTAGAGTCTTTTCAAGTCTTGAACGGTTCTATGGATGATGCATTCATAGAAATTACCGGGAAGGAGATAAGAGAATGATTCTTAGTTTAATAAAAAGGAATTTAAAATTGTATTTTAGAGATAAAATCTCGGTGTTTTTTTCAATGTTAGGAGTGCTAATTGTATTAGTGTTATATTTAGTGTTCTTAGCCAACTTGTTTTCTAGTGATATAGCTAATATAGGATATGGGTTAGATCCTGGAGAATTTATTGATAATTGGATTATGGCAGGTGTTATTTCTGTAACAACAGTTACAACAACTCTTGGGGCATATGGGGTAATGATTAACGACAATCAAACGAAAATTGTTAATGATTTTAAAGTATCACCAATCAAAAGATCATCACTAGTTTTATCCTACGTTTTAAGCTCTGTACTTGTAGGTTTAATTATGAGCATTTTTGCTCTATGTTTTGCGGAAGCGTACATTTTAGTTTATGGTGGAGCAATTATGAGATTTAGTGCTATAATAAAGGCGCTCGGAATAATTCTTTTGTCTGTACTTATGAGTTCATCTGTGATATTCTTTATTATAGCATTTATTAAGAGTAGTAATGCTTTTGCTGCAATTAGTACAGTATTTGGTTCTATCGTTGGGTTTCTAATGGGCGTATATGTACCAATAGGTACGCTTCAAGGCGCAGCATCAGTTATCAGAGCATTTCCATTTGCACACACAGCTGTTTTAATGAGACAGGTAATGATACAAGGTACCTTACCGAATGGAGTAAATTTAGATGATTTACCCGACGGTGTGAAGCAAGCTTTAGGTATCGAATTCGCGTATGGTGATTTCATAATGCCAGCTTCTCTACATATTTTATTAATGCTAGCAGTAACGATTCTATTCTTCGGTTTAGGAGTAATCGCATTTTCAAGAAAAAGGAAGTAATATTAATGATAAATTTTTATAATTTTACAATTGAAGCACTAAAAAAATACCTGATAGAATCAGGTTTTAAGGCGTTTAGCGCAGACCAGTTATACAAATGGGTTTATGAACAAAAAGTAACTAACTTTGATGATATGACTAATATTTCTAAAGATTTAAGAGAATTCTTAAAGCAAAACATTGAAATTAGTAATCTAGAAATTCATTCAGTTTCTGAATCAACTGATGGAACGTTTAAATATTTATTTAAATTACAAGATGGTAATTTAATTGAAGCCGTTCTTATGACTTATGATTATGGGAAAAGTGTATGTGTAACATCTCAAGTTGGTTGTAATATGGGTTGTTCTTTCTGTGCCTCAGGCTTATTAAGAAAGACAAGAGATTTAGAAATACATGAAATAGTTAGACAAATAACAACAATTGAAGCTGAACAAGATATTAAAGTAACTCATACAGTAGTTATGGGAACTGGAGAACCATTTGATAACTATCAAAACGTAATTGATTTTATAAAAGTTATTAATTACAAACATGGATTACAAATTGGTTCAAGACACATTACAGTTTCTACTTGCGGAATTATCCCAAGAATCTATGATTACGCTAAAGAAACGATTAAAAGTAATCTAGCAATTAGTTTACATGCTCCAAATGATAGATTAAGAACTAGAATTATGAGAATCAATAAAAGTTTTCCTTTAAAGGAAGTAATAGAAGCGTGTAATGATTACTTTGATCAAACAAGCAGAAGAATTACTTTTGAGTATATTTTATTAAGAGGAGTAAATGATTCTTTACAACATGCAGATGAATTAAGTAATTTAATTAGAGGAATGAATGCATATGTTAATATTATTCCTTATAACGAAGTAGAAGAATTTACTTATAAGAAAACTGATAAAGCGAGAGCTTCAGCGTTTTATATGCAATTAACCAAAAGAGGAATAAATGCTACACTAAGAAGAGAACAAGGTGCAGACATAGATGCAGCGTGTGGACAGTTAAGATACAAGAAAGAGTTAGAGTAAAACGGTTACAAAAGTTTGACTGTTACTTGTATAAATGGTAAAATATTAATAATTATTATAGAAAAATAGGTGGTAATATGAAAAAAGAAGTAAAAAGAATTGCCTTGCTTACAGGAGGCGGAGATTGTTCAGGTTTAAATGCAGTTATTCGTTCAATTGTAAAATCTGCTATTTTAAAATATGACTTAGAAGTTATTGGGTTTAAAGGCGGATATCATGGTTTGTATACAGATGATTATATCAAATTAGATTTAGCAGCTGTATCGGGGATTTTCCATCAAGGTGGAACAATCTTGAAAATGTCGAATAAAGATAATTTATTCAACTATAAAATGAAAGATGAAAATGGAAAAGTTATCTACAAAGACGTTTCTGATGTTGCTGTAGAAAATCTTAAGAAACATAATATTGATGCATTAATAATTATTGGTGGTGACGGCACTTTAACATCGGCTAGGGATTTTGCTAGAAAAGGTGTTAATGTAGTTGGTATTCCAAAAACAATTGATAATGATGTTCCTGCTACAGAAATCACATTCGGTTACAGAACTGCACTTGATCATATTATGTTAAGTTTAGATGCATTGCATACAACTGCATTTTCACATGACCGTGTAATGATTTTAGAGGTTATGGGTAGAAATGCTGGATGGTTAGCTCTTGAAGGTGGTATTGCAGGTTCTGCAGATGTAATCTTAATTCCGGAAGTACCTTATGATATCAATTCAATTACTAAAACAATATTTGATAGATACAATCGTGGATCAAGATTTACTATTATCTGTATATCTGAAGGTGCAAAACCAGCAGATGGAAAAGTTACTATTAAAGCAATTGATAAAGACAGTCCTGATTCTATCAAATTAGGTGGAGTTGGTGAAGTTTTACGTATGCAATTAGATAAAGTTGTGAAACCTGTAACTGGTCAAGATATCCGTGTAACTAACTTAGGATATATCCAAAGAGGTGGAGTAACCAATGCATTTGACCGTGTATTAGGCACTAAATATGGCGCTTATGCTTTAGATATGGTGGTAGCTCAAGAATTCGGTAGAATGGTTATTATTAAGAACGACAGAATGGATTCAGTAAGAATCGAAGAAGTTGTTGGTTCAGGAGCTATTGGACAAACAAGTTCTGGTGGAGCTAGAATTGTTAATCCTCATGGGGACTTAGTAAATTCAGCTAGAGCTATTGGAATTACATTTGGGGACTAATTTTTAGAAAATAAATTAATATAGGAGGACACTATGGAATTAAAAGGTAGCAAAACGGAACAAAACTTACTTTCAGCTTTCGCAGGAGAATCTCAAGCTAGGAATAAGTATACTTATTATGCATCAGCTGCTAAAAAAGAAGGATATAATGAAATTTCTGATTTCTTTTTAGAAACAGCTGGTAATGAAAAAGAACACGCTGAAATCTGGTTCAAATTACTTCATGGCGGACAAGTTCCACCAACTACAGAGAATCTTAAAGATGGAGCAGCAGGTGAACATTACGAATGGACAGAAATGTACAAAGAGTTTGCTGAAACTGCTGAAGCAGAAGGATTCAAGAAAATTGCTTTCTTATTCAAAAAAGTAGCGGATATCGAAAAAAGACATGAAGAAAGATATTTAAGATTACTAGCACAACTTGAGGGTGACTTAGTTTTCAAATCTGATAATGACGAAGAAATTTGGATTTGTACAAACTGTGGACATATTCACGTTGGTAAAAACGCACCTAAGATTTGCCCTGTCTGTGACCATACACAAGGGTATTTCCGTAGACACGTTGAATAAATTTAATTAATTGAAGGTGAAAGCCTTCTTTTTTTTATTTAATAGGAAATTGTATTTGAAAAAATGAAATAAAGAAAAACTAGAAAAAGCCTACGAGAGTAGG
>JAEIOE010000074.1 GCA_016342455.1 Mycoplasmatota bacterium
TCATTTGCAAATTACATTTGAGGAAAAATGCTTATCAAATTAGAATGGAGGAAATTATGAGCTAATTTGATGATCTCTGTAGACAAAGCGACATGCACCAACATGGTTTTCAATGATCGTTTTCTGATCATCGTTTGGATAAAGTCTGAACTTATTACCACGTTTCATGTATCTATGTCCCCAAGTTTACTATATAACTAAATATCACAATTGTTTATAAATGTTGTCACTGTGCATATCGTTTATCTGGAATAACATCAAAACTGAGCGGGGTACGATTCATCCCACGACTAAAGTCGTGGGCCTTCTCTACCCCTGCACCCCGTTAATCGTACCATTAACGTGCTTGGGATGTACGCCTTAGTTGGTACAATTATTGTTGCTGCTTCATACCTTGCATTAAAAGGAATCGTTGAGGGACAAGCATTAGTTGGATTCTTGGGTGCTGCAATTGGTTATATTTTGTCTAGAGGGGAGATTGGGTTAAAATAAAACATTTCGCAACTTCGACAGGGTTAAAACCATGACAAACGTCTCTTGATTTCTTCCTTTTCTACCGGTGTGAATGGCAATCCCTGATAATGTCTCATTGAAGTCAAAGAATCATGCCCTTGTCTCAAGCAAACCTCGTTAAGTGGGATCCCTGCAGAGATCATCCAGGACTCGATTGATTTTCTGGTACTTTTTGAGCTTACACCCCTGGAGGAAATACCTGACTTTTCGCACCATCGTTTCAAATTGTTATTCCAGGATTGTTGAGATGGTGGATTTTTCCCCTTGAAGAAATATCGGAGTACAGATTCAAGTTGTGGAGGTATTGGGTAGATATATCTTTCAAGCTGCGTTCGTTTGGCCTTTCTCTGAGCTTCTGCGGGCAAATGTACGGTCCTTCTCTCCTTCATGATCCATTCAGGGTGATCATACAACCTCTGGACCTCAACGTATCGCATGCCTGACCAGAAGCAAACCTCGAAGATATCTTGAAGATAATCCTTTTCTATGTTTGCAACGATTCTATCATAATCAAAGGGACCTAAGACCCTAACTCCTTTTACAAAAATAGGTTCCATATTTACATTGATGTTTTAATAAAACTTAAACTTTTATTAGTGATTCCTTGGAGATCCGGACGGTCCGGAAGTCTCCAGGGGAACTAAAAGTTTCAATTATATCATAAAACAACAACATCAAAACAAAAATCATTTTCTTCTAATTATCTGCAAACCATTTCATACAGTTATTTTTGTAGTTCTTGGAGTGAGCCTTTTCATCCAAATCTGATTATAATCAGTTTTTAGACTTCGCCATACAATGCAACATCTGGTGCATGTGAATATGAGTAATCATGATGTCATCAAATTCCGTGATATCTAAATGATACATGTGTTTGGAATATATACTTTGACATGTTGTGAGACCTTACTGCATCTGGTACATCGAGTATATAATCGCATATGTTATGAAATTATATTTTAGATGAAGCCACTTGAATGTGATTTATAAATTTTGCACACACACACCTAATTGCATCTGAACATCCGTTTTTTGGGCAGTCATATGAGCGGTTGTTGTTGTTGAACTGGCTTAAATTTATAAATATCGTCTAGGTATGGGTCTTGTTCGATTATCTCTTTAATGGGTTCAGGTGATTGATTTATTGATATTTTTCGGGTTCTCCCCCTCACTCCTTTAGAACCTACAGTTGCCACAATTATCCCCAATTCTGCTAGTTCGGATGATATGTCGGACACCCGCCGTTGAGATAATAGATCAATTCCCGCAAAGACTGCAATCTGTTTGTACAGGTCATACAATTCTATCGTAGATGTCGTATTAAATCCCTGTTGTTTACGGAGTATTACTGAATATAGCACTATTTTGAGTTGAGTGGGCATTTTACTAACCGATGTTAATATCGTGTCCAGTTCGATATTATGTCTAGCAATATTGACATCACTGGTTGATATAGTGGAATTGCCTCTATTTTCCGCACTTGATACTGCTGCTGCCAATAAGTCTATTGCTTTTCGTGCATCCCCGTGATCTTGTGCTGCAATTGCTGCACAGAGTCCCAATATTTCCTCATCGTAACAATTGCGATGTAGTCCTCGATCTGCACGGTCTGATAAAATGTCTTTTAATTGAATAGCATCGTATTGTAAGAATAGCATATCATTTTTGTGTAGTGAGGATATGACTCGTGCGGATAGTTTTTCTTCGAAACTTAAATTATTCGAGATACCAATGATGCATAAATTTTTATTGGTAAATCCGTCTATTTTAATTCTCATAAACGTTGCGATTTTGTCAGGATTTTTCATTAAATGGATATCATCAAAAACTAGCACGACTTGGCCACCGTACTGGTTTACGAGATCAGCAAACGCTTTGAACTGTGCATCGACTGAATATGAGTGTTTCAAATTTGGTAGATCTAACTCGTTTTCCATTTCCTTCACGATGTATTGCATTATGCTAATGTCACTAGATGTCGATGTACATGATATAGTAATATAAATGAAATCATGACCCTCGTCTTTCGCTATTTTTTTCATAAGTTTTAATAATAACGTAGTAACAAGTGTTTTGCCCAATCCAGGGCTTCCGTATATGAACAAATTAGGGGGGGGGTAATTCCCTTCATGAGCTTATACAAATGGTCTGACATGGTATCAATTTCATCATCACGGTGCACGACATTATCAATTGAATCCAATAATACATTCGACTGTAGCGCATTTTCATCTTTGATTAGGGCGGGTCTTTGTATTAGACGTTTTAATTTTTCTTCCATTGTCATAATGTCACCAAATTCCGTGATATGTAAATGATACATGTGTTTGGAATATATACTTTGGCACGTTGAGAGGCTTTACTACATCTAATACATCTGGTGCATCCAGTATATAATCGCATATGTTATGAAATTATATTTTAGATGAAGCCATTTGAATGCGATTTGTAAATTTTGCACATACACACACCCAATTGCATCTAAACATAACTTTTCAGTTTATGTAATAAAAAAATTATTTTATTTGCGGTTTGAAAATTAAATAAATATATATATAATTAATTACAAGAATAAGATGTTACACATTGCTTATTTTTATTCACACATTGCATTTTGCGAAACACAAAATCGTTTTTTTGCTGTTCAGATGCAATTGGGTGTGTGTGTGTGGTATATTAACTATATAAACGATTTTTTACAAAATCAAATGGTCTTATATACTCCTACTTACATCTGAAAGTATACATGGAAGTGAGTAGTGTTTATGTCGGGCATCATTCGAAATATTATAATGAAGCCCGAGTTCAAAATCATATAAATATCTTGAAATTTACGGCTCTGTAGAAACCTATCAATCTCAACATCAATACAAAGAAAATATTACAATGACAGAAACAATACAACCCTCTGGCTTATATCACGGATAATGATACATAAATTAGAAATATAGGATAAAAAAGTAGAAGATAATTGAAATTCATAAATATTCTTTTGGACAGATCAATTGACCGTTATAATAGGTCTGTTCGAGCTTACCTCAGGAAAATCCATTTCTGCTTCATTGGAATATGAGGCTATGGTAGGCTGGAATTCAAATGTTCCAGCTTCATTTGCCTGAAGTTTGTAAAGGAAAATAGTTCTTGTCTCGTATTTGTCGATGGTCATCTGACCTGTCTCTTCAAGAAGGATCTCCTGAAGGATGAGTCCTGGTGGTTTTGGATCTGAGAACCTTACTTCTGTAGCTTTTCCATCGCCTTTATTTCTAGCAGTCACTTTGATTGTGACGATCTCACCCTGATCAACTGTATAGCTACTGACCTCTTTTGTGATCTCCAGTGAAGGGGTTCCAGGGTATGTTGCCTTTTCATGACCTCCATCCACTGCCTGTTTAAGGTAGATGTCATCGTCATCTGTAATGGTGATCGAAACAGTTGCCTGAGGTAATGTCCCTCCTCCTACTGATAATAATGTGACCCCAATGATTTCCCCTTCTGCAGCAAAAGTAATGGTGTCATCTGTACCGATCAGTTTATCGTGTTCAAGCTCTCCTTCGTCATATACTCTGAAAACGCAGGACTCAGCACTCACATCAACTTCGGCAACATCGATAACGATGGTATTGATCTGATATCCATCTCCTTCCTGAATACTTCCATTATAGAGCTGATTGGAAATCATTAGTTCATCCACTGTTTCATCCACTGTTTCATCTACTGTTTCATCCACTGTTTCATCTACTTCTTCTATTGGGACAGCCATACTTTCAGTGAAAGTATATAGTATAATTTGTGATTCGGCATCAATCCATGAAATGATTTTTAAGTTGCCTTCACTTGCTTCAACTTTGTACATAGCAGTTGGTGTTACGTTCTTCCCCCATTCTTGACTAAGTTCTTCTGTAATTTCTGTAATTTCACTTTCTGACCAATATGTAACAGTTACTTTAGTATTAGGGTGCTCATCCATAAATTGCTGAACTTGTGGCAAAGTTTCAAACGCTGTAGTAATATCATTATTTTCAGCACAGCCAGATGCAAAAATCGCAATAAATATGAAAGCAATAGAAATGAGTATTGCAGTTGGATTATTTTTAAGCATAGAAAGCAAATATGGAACTTAAATATAAAAACAATTGGATTGGAATATGCATCATATTAATCATTCATATCTCGAAATAATTCCCATTAACCTTCAACCATTCCTTCCTTTTTTCATAGTCCTCCAGCACGGTCCCCAGGATCATAGCTTAGAGCATTGTGTTGGTGTAGACTATAATGCGGGTAAACTATAATACGGGTAAACTATAATACAGGTAGTCTATAATACGGGTTGACTCTAATACGGGTTGACTCTAATACGGGTTGACTCTAATACGGGTAAACTCTAATACGGGTTGACTCTAATACGGGTTGACTCTAATACGGGTTGACTCTAATACGGGTTGACTCTAATACGGGTAAACTCTAATACGGGTAGACAATAATATATATATACCGATAAACGCATAGATATGTATTATGAGTAATTCGGTATTCGCGTAGACTTGGCAAGAGGCACTGCGGATAAATTGGTAAACTGGAATTCAAAGGTAATATTATGACAAAAACAATATGCGTAGCCAATCAAAAAGGTGGCGTAGGCAAAACCACGTCCGCCGTCAACATCGCTGCAGTCATGGGAAATTTGGGACTCAATGTGTTACTCGTGGACATTGATTCCCAAGCCAATGCGACGATGTCAATGTTAAATGATGATGTGCCTATCAACGCAACCATCCGCGATGTATTGAAGGGTGCACATATAGAAGACACCATCATGGAATCAGTGAGTCCAGGAGTACACATTCTGCCCTCTGAGCTCGCATTAGCAACGGTCGAATCCGAACTCGCAAATAAGATCGGTAGGGAGAAGATTCTGCGAAAATCTCTCAAGCGAATCGAAGGTAATTACGATTACATTATAATTGACTGCCCGCCATCCCTAAACCTGCTATCTATTAATGCTTTATCTGCAGCACAGTATTTAATTATCCCTATCCATGAATTTCTGGCAATGGAAGGATTGAACCAACTGCTTGACATATATAACCAGATCAAGGAAGAGCTTAACGAAGATCTTGATATAAGTTCGATTTTTATGACAATGTATGATCCGAGAACGAAGTTAGCAAAGGATCTATATGGAACACTTAAAGAACTCTTTGCTGACAAAGTAGCAACTACCACGATCCCTCGAAATGTCAAATTAGCAGAAGCACCTGCATATCATCAATCGATCATAGCCTATGCCCCAGAATCAAAGGGTGCGAAGGCATATTGCCAGTTAACGGAAGAGCTATTGTTACTGTGGAAATGAGATCAACAAATAATTCAATGGAGGCAAACTATGGGTGAAACAGGATCAAGATCAAACCTTGCGAAAAGGGAAATCAAGAATACACTTATTGTTAATAGTGAGAAGGTTAAGAAGGGGACTAGTCCAGGAAACAAAGTAAAATCTACGAAACTCAATCCTGAACAGGCTGAAAAGCTGAAATGTATAGCAGATGCCAGAATGTGCACGGAGTCAGAAGCTATCCGCTGGTTGCTCGATACTGTGTGGGAGCATAAGGGTGACGAACTCACAGAACGAGCAAACCAAATTCGGAATCTTAAATATTGAAGGCAGTTGGTACATGGATAGCAACCATTGAGTCCATGTGAGTTTTATTTTTATATACAAATTCAATTTTTCAATGTTTGTAACTATTCGGCCTGCCCTAATCAATTGATCGATGTTGATTTTTGGGCTCTGTAGAAATTCTCAATATTTGGACGAGAATTTAAGCAAACAATAATTTAAAATGTACTGGCAGATATTGATGATTATTTCCTATGTCCACCTGTTGATGGTGATTTTGATAGGTTTTCTACAGAGCCGTAATTCGCATAGTTAATATACCACACACACCTTGATTCACATAGAATAAGTTAATATTATGATGGAAATCCCATGAAAATACCCTTTAGGAATTATACCCATAAAAATACCCCTGCATGTTATTATTAAAGCAATTTCATATATAAACTCTTTGATGAAATAATTAAAAAATGATTAAATCAGGATAATTCGTTACTATTCTATGTGAATCAAGGTGTGTGTGTCCTTCACATAAGACTAAATATGGTATCATCCATCTTTATGTGAATAGTAGTGTGGGCATCCTTCACATAAAATAATAAGAGGTATATCTAATGAGGGAAAGCAGATTAACAAAGAAAGACAACATCTTCATTAATAGATTTGCACTGTCTATCAATTATATTCCTGAGCAGTTAATTGGCAGGGATGATGAAATCGATGAAATTGAAAGTCTAGTAGAACCAATCCTTTCCAATTCTGAGCCAAAAAATGCACTTGTAACTGGACTCACTGGCGTTGGAAAAACAGTTGTCATTGAACATGTAATGAGTACACTATTGGATGTTACAAAGGATTTTGACTTGAACATTAAAATAGTAAATATAAACTGCAAACAAGATAACACTGATAATCGTATCATAGTTCACATCATAAATGATATTGATCCAAACAATAATATTCCGAAGCAAGGATTATCCAAATCACAATACCTTGATTATATGTGGGAAATATTGTCCAAGGAAAGAATTATACTAATTGCAATTTTAGATGAAATTCATGTGCTCAAAAGCACCGATATCTTATATCATCTAAGTAGACCATCCCAATTCAAAAAATCAGATAACTATATTTTCATAGGGATTATTGGAATTTCAAATGACATATCTTTCTTGGACAATATTGAATCCAGTATTTTATCATCATTTGGTGAACGCCACTTAATATTTTCTCCCTATAGGGAAGAACAACTTGTGGAGATTCTTAAAAATCGTGTGCCTATCGCATTCAAAGAAGGTGTTGTAATGGATGGGGTGCTTGAGTTATGTGCTAAATATTCAGATCATGGTGATGCAAGAACAGCTCTCGAAATACTTGATGCAGCTGGTGAGATGGCTAAGAATGAAAACTGTGATACCATACAACCAGGTCATGTAAAAATGGCATATAATAAAGTCAATACAGATGCGTTGTTTAAACTTGTCAAAGAATTACCTATTCAAACAAAGATTGTACTCATTTCTACACTTATAGCCAATAAGATACACTTTAATAATACTACTACTGGCGATGTGGAGAATCAATACAAAGTGTATGCTGAACACTTAGGTATAGAAATCTTAACAAGAACTAGCATATCTAAGCACATCACCAAATTGGATACAATTGGGGTAATAGACGCAAGCATTGCAACCAAGAAAAGAATGGGTATTACAAGGATTATTACTATAAATTTTGATTCAGAAGAACTTGGTAGAGCACTATTCCAAGATTTTAGATTATCTCCACTTGCACTTCAATCCTCAATTCTAAAAAACTTTGCAAAACCCAAAACAAAAATGCTATGGGATAAGGATCAATGTAGATTTGTTGAATGTGTAATAGAAAACTGAAATTAATAAATGATATGTGAATGAAATGATTACACATTTTCACATAAATGTGATTCATAGAGTGTGAATTATCTCAGCTTGACAAAAACCTTTCTGTTTTATGATAATTGAGCAATTAAAAATGGGGGTAATGAATATGTTATATATGGAAATTAGTACTTGGGAACCAGAAA
>JAEIOE010000075.1 GCA_016342455.1 Mycoplasmatota bacterium
TTGTGTTTTTTGTTTTATGTAGTCAAATGTTTGATTTGATGTTTAATATATGTTCAAAGTGTCAAACTTGGGTTATACTTGACTATTATACCAAATTCAGGGTTTTTTAACTCTTATATTCATCTATTTCTGTTTATTTATTCTTTAATTCAATTTCTACAATATCCCAAAATCTATTTGAATTGATATCCATTGCTACAAAAGTGTTTTTTTCTAAGTGTAAATAATCAAAGATATCACAGTTCGTTCTGCCATAACTTGGACCATGTGAGATGTCAATATCACAATGCATGTATTTTAAATCTAGAATCGTTGGATCTATTAAATAAGCTATAGTAACAGGATCATGAAGAGGTCCACCCTCTAAACCAAAAACTGATTTTTGATTTTCATTAAAAACCTTCATTAGTTTCGTGAAAAGAATTGAAGATTTCGTATTTATTCCTTCCATCCTTGAAATAATTTCAGGTAGTACCTTAACTTGTCTAGTTACATCTAAGCCAATCATTGTAACTTTTAGTTTAGAATTGAAAACAATATATGCAGCTTCTGGGTCTGTAAAAATATTAAACTCAGCTGCAGGCGAGACATTTCCATTTGTATATGAGCCTCCCATTAATACTACTTCTTCAATATTTTCAAGAATTTTAGGCTCTACTTTAATGGCTAATGCGAGATTGGTCATTGGTCCAGTTGTTACAACAGTTATAGGGTCTTTACTGTCTAAAATAGTTTGAACAATAAACTCAACTGCAGATCTGGAATCGAAATCACGTTTTAACGTTTCAAAATCAAATCCATCTAGACCGGTTTCTCCATGTATAAGCTCACAGACTTCTATATTTTTAATAATTGGATTAGCTGAACCCAAACAAACAGGAACATCTATTTCCAAATATTGGCATAAATTAAGTGTATTAATTCCAGTTTTAATCAACGTTTGATTTCCAGCAACTACAGTAATACCTAATAAATCTATCGCAGGATTACTTCCAGCTAATAAAATTGCGATTGCGTCATCATGTCCTGGATCACAGTCTAAAATTATCTTTCTTGTTTTCATAGATTTCTCCTTCTTGAACATAGTATTGTCTATATTTTAGCAAAATTTTATACATAATACTACTGTTATTACTTATATATAGATTCTCATTTTTCTATATTTGCAATACAAGAATAAATATTTTACTTTAATAACAAAAATAGCGCCAATAAAGGCGCTATTTTTGTTATTTTTTTAGTTATTTACTTTTTGATAAGCTTCCAATCCTTTTTCTAAAATATACATTGCTCTTGTCATTTGAACTTCATCCAAAACATAGGCGATACGTGCTTCATTCTTTCCAAGGCCTTCTGTAGCGTAGAATCCTTCAGCAGGAGCTATCATAATTGTTTCTCCATCCAACTCAAATTCTTCTAACATCCAGATTATAAATTCTTCAGCATTTTCTACTGGCAACTTAAATATAAAATAGAAAGCTCCTGTAGGTTTTTCACATACAACTCCAGGTATTTTACTTAAACTGTTATAAGCAATATCACGTCTTTTTTGATACTCTGTTTTAATAGAGTCAATATAAGAGTTTGGTAAACCATATAAAGCCGCAGCTCCAATTTGTTCCAGTGTAGCTACACATAAACGAGCTTGACATAATTTTAAAATATTAGCAGTGAACTCTTTATTATGAGAGCATATAGCTCCAATTCTAGCTCCACATGCACTGTATCTTTTTGATACACTTTCTAAAACAATCAAACGATCTTCAATCCCTTTGATTGTTCCCATTGATACACCTTCCAGTCCATCAAATGCCATACCACGGTATACTTCATCACTGATAATAAACAAATCATATTCTCTAGCAATTTCCGCTATCATTTCCATTTCATCCAAACGTAGAATTGTTCCAGTTGGGTTTCCTGGATTGCTAAATAAAATCGCTTTTGTTTTTTTAGTAATTAATTTTACGATTTCTTCCTTTTTAGGTAAATGATATCCTTCTTCCGCTTTTGTTGTAATTGGTTTTATCACTGCGTTTACTTCTCCAGTAAAACCATTATAGTTAGTGTAAAAAGGTTCTGGAACTAATATTTCATCTCCTGGATCACATACGGCTATCGTTGAAAACGTTACAGCTTCAGAGCCGCCATTTGTAATAAGAATATCTTCTTCATCAAAAATAATTCCATCACGTTTAAAATAATCTTGTATTGCATGAATTAACACAGGCTCTCCCGCACTGAATGAATACTTTATTATTTCAGTATCATAATTATTGATAGCTTCCATAAATACTTCAGGAGTTTTTATATCTGGTTGACCTATATTCAAGTGATATACTTTTTTACCAGTCTTTTTTACTTTAGTCGCAATTGGAACTAGTTTCCTAACCGGTGATTCCTTTAATGCTAGAATACGATTTGATAATTTCATAGCCTACCTACTTTCTAGAAAATTCAACTATATTGTATCACCATTATATATAGAAATCAATGCTAAAAATAGCCAAAATATAAAAAGAAGCTATTTTTTAACAAAAATTGTCAAGCGCTTACATTTTTACATACTACACAGATAAATATCTTAGCAGTTTTATTTTTTTTAAAACTGATGTTGAATTTGTTTTTATATCAGTTATAATAATACTAGAATAAGAAATAAATCGCTCAAATTAACCACTTTATTTGTTTAATTTGTAAATTACTGGGAGAACAACTTATGAAAAAGATTTTAGCATCATTTTTACTACTACTTGCTTTGTTTTTTGTCGTTTCATGCGACAATGTAACAACAATAAGTACAACTTCAATAGTGACTACTAGCTCTAGCGTTATAATCACTACTACCGAATCACTTAGCACTACTGATACAACAACCGTTATAGAAACCACTGAAACTACTACAGTTCCGATGACTACTACTGAAGCTATCACTACAGTAGCTACTACCGAACCAGTTACTACCCTTACAACAACAGTTCCATATGTAGATACTGATCCACCATTTATACTTCAAATGCAACATGATACGATTAAAATTTTACAGTTAACGGATTTGCACTTGAAATATACATCTGATGACACAGCTACTCAAACATTAAATTTAATAACGAAACTAATCGACAGTGATGACTTTGATTTAGTAGTTATTACAGGAGACATGACTTTATCTCAAGTAGGTCCAGCATATTTTCTAGACCTTATTGAAGTAATGGAAGCTTGCCTTACCCCTTGGACATTTGTATTTGGAAATCATGACAATGATTATAATGATTATCAAGAGTTTATTGATGTCATACCCGTAACTCAATACTTGTACTTTAGAGTTGGGCCTGATTTAGAAGGCGGAGGCTATGGTAACTTTGTCATTCAATTTCAAAAAGATTTTGTGCCTTTCTATGACTTTATCTTTATGGACTCACACGCAGAACGCGATGTTTACACAGCGGCTGAAGGTGCCTATGACTATATAAAAGAAGCTCAAGTTGCTTGGTACGAAGAAAGAGTCTCTCATAGTCCTGTTAATAATCTAGTATTCTTCCATATTCCATTACGACAATACATGTATAACGATGGATACATTGGGGAGTTTAATGAGTATGTTTGTCCTCAAGGAAGAGATACAGGTCTATACGATGCTTTTGTTCTATATAATAAGACAAAGGGCTTATTTGTAGGACACGATCATGTAAACGACTTCTTAATAATAAGAGACGACATTATTTTAGCTTATGGGCGTGCTACTGGTTTTGGCGGTTACGGTGAATTAGAGAAAGGCGGAAGAATAATAGAAATACAAGCTAATAAGGAAGTCGTAACTTCTATTATTCTAGAAAGTGATGTAACAGATTAATTATTCAAAAAAAACAAGATGTTAGAAACCACATAATGTGTTTTCTAACATCTTTTTTATCCCTGAACGAATTACTCTCCACTAATAAGTTTTTTTCTAATTTTAGTAGAAAAATAATCAATAAATATGACAACTAAAATAATTCCCCATAAGGCAGCAGATGTGTCTCTCCATCTGCCTGCATTCATTGCAGTTAGTAACGTGGTACCAATACCACCAGCAGCAACAATTCCTAATACAGTAGCGTTTTTTACGTTTATCTCAAAACGATATATTACCACTGAAATAATGTTTGCAAACAACTGCGGTAGTATACCGTGTCTAATTTTTTGCATTCTTGTCGCTCCTAAAGCATCAAGTGACTGCAAAATCCCTGGATCAATATCTTCAATAATCTCAATATACAACTTTGAAATCATACCAATAGATAATATTCCAATAGTAAGTACACCCGTCATCGGTCCTGGTCCACTTACTGTTATAAACATAAGCGCAACTAAGAAAAATGGGAAGGAACGAATCATGGTAATAATAGTATTACCAATAATGTTAAATTTACCTACTATATTCTTTGCCGTTAAAAAAGCAAATGGTACTGACAATATAGCCCCTAACATAGTACCTAAAACAGCTATTCCTATTGTTTCAAACATAAGGTAAGGAATTCCATCTACTCTAAGTGTAAAAATTAAATTCCATGAAGGATTAAAGAAAGCTCTCGCTATGTTCTTCGCAATTTCTCCACCACCATCAAAACTACTATATTTTAATACAGGAGAACTCCAAACAACTAAGGCTAAAACAATAACACTTATTATAACTGTTCTTAATGTATGTTTCGGTCTATCATTATAAGTTTGAGTAACAGTCTTCATTATGACAACCTCCCTCTTAAATATTGAGAGATATTTTGTACAATTATAACTACAAATAAAAGCGCTAAAATCATTACAGCTACATCGCCATATCTTCTAAGTGCCATTTGATCATTCATAATTCTACCAATACCACCTGCATTTACGAAACCCAATATCGCAGATGCACGAAGGTTTATTTCAAAATTATAAAGTACGATGGAAAGAAATCTACCCATGACTTGTGGAACAACTGCAGCTCTAAAAGCCTGAAGTTTTGTTGCTCCTCCAGCTTCTATCGCAATAAATGCTCCCATATCAGTAGTTTCAATAATCTCATACATCATTTTTGTAATTATACCAAAGGTGAAAATGATTGTTGCAAGAACTCCAACAAAAGGTCCATAACCAAATATATATGAAAGTATTAGTGCATATATTAAAATTGGAAATGTTCTAATAATTGATAGAAAAAACTTTATAACAGTAGGTATTTTGCTTTTACCCATAATATTTTGAGAAGCTAAAATTGCAAAAGGAATTGCAATGATAGACCCAACAATTGTCCCGATAACAGCAATACGTATTGTATCTGCCATAGGTCCTAAAACATTACTAAAATACGACCAATTAACATCAACGATCATATCTTTAATTATACCAAAGAAATTTGGTAGATTATTTATAAAATTATATAGCTTAAATCTTTCAAAAAATGCAGTGACAATCATATTCCAAAAGAATACAATTACAGCTAATGCAAGTAAAGAAGATATTAGTGAATAGCTGAACGGACGTACTATAACTGAACCATCGTTTAAAACTGTTGTTCTATGTTTAAGATTTCTTTTAGCGAGAGTTTTTAAATAGTTATTTATCTTTGAACATAATGTCTTCATCTGTCAAATCTCTCCCATAAATTTTCTTTAAAATGTCCTCTGTTATATCTTTGGTACTTCCGTCATAAACGATTTCTCCTTGATTGATACCAATAACTCTTGAAGCGTACTTTAATGCTAAATCGACATGATGCATATTAACGAGAATTGTTATATTATCCTCTTTATTAATACGTTCAAAGTCACTCATTATTTGATTAGCTGTGATTGGGTCAAGCGAAGCTACCGGCTCATCAGCCAAAATAATTGATGGGTTTTGTGCAAGCGTTCTAGCTAAAGCAACACGTTGTTGCTGACCTCCAGAAAGTTGGTCAGCACGAATATAAGCTTTTTCCAAAATACCTACTTTATTTAGTGCTTCTAAGGCAATTAACTTGTCTTGCTTAGAAAAAAATCCAAAAGTACTTGATATTGGATCCATATCTGGAACGCGCGCAGCTAAAACATTGTTGATAACAGTTGTTCTATTAATTAAGTTAAATGATTGAAAAACCATACCTACACGTCGTCTATATTGTCTTAGAGCTTTCCCTTTTAATGTGTTTATATCCAAGTTTTCTGCTACTAATCTCCCTTCAGTAACAACTTCCATTTTGTTAACCAAACGAATAAGCGTAGATTTCCCTGCTCCACTTAAGCCAATAATGGCTACAAATTGACCATTTTCGATTTTTAATGACACATTTTTAAGTGCAACTACTCCATTTGGATATGTTTTACCTACGTTTTTGAATTCTATCATAGATTGCTCCTTTTTTTAAAAAAAGAAGGCTCAATAAAATATATTAAGCCTAATTTTATCAAATTTTCTTTTTGTATTAAGATTTTCTAGCCGTTAACAATTTCGTTTGCTTCACGAGCTACATCATAATCTTCATCGTCAGCTAATACATAACCTTCATGGCTATATACACTAAAGATATCTGCTACTACATTGAAATCTCCACTTGGTTTAGCAAGTGCAGTCATGTCATTAACAAGATTAATAAATGCTTGTTCAATTGCTTCTTGAAGATCTGCATCAACAGTTTTTTTAGAAACAGTAATTGTGTCATTATATACACCAGGTGAAACGAAAACAACATCTGTTTCTTCCCAAATTGTTAATGTATGACCATATCCACCTTCGTCACTTGAAATCCATTCGTCTGCATAATCTCTTCTGAAATCTGCATATCCAAACGCTAAGTCAACTTGACCAGATGCAATCGCTGCTGCTGCTCCACCGTATCCAGAAACTTGAATTAAGTTGTCTGAAGGAATGTCAGCTAAAGTATTTTCATATAATGTGTTGAATAATAATGAAGGGTAAACTCTACCAGCAGATGATGTAACTGATTGTACACCAATTTTACAATCTTGTAATTGTGCCCAAGTAATTTGTCCACCATTATTGATTGTATCAGCAAGTTCTCTACCTTTAACAGTTTGACCAACGATACCAATTGAACGATAATAAGTAACTTGATATTCAGAATCAGATTCAGTTGCTACTCCATCATTCCAATCTGCAGCATTTGCTGAGTCTTTTGTAAGTCCACCACGAGTTGCTGTTAAAGCAACATCCATGTTTTCACCATCAGAGTATACAGCGTATGTACCACCAGGAATAAATCCAATATCAGCAGTACCAGCATCAAGTGCTTCCCCAACTGCTTCATAAGATGTACCAACATATACACTTACAGTTTCAAAGTCATAACCTTGTTCTGACATTTCAGCTTTTAGTAATTCCGGCAAATAACTAATCCCTTGAACTAATGTTGCATTGTCTCTTGAAGGAACAAAGAAAACACTTAAGTTTGTTTTCTCAGCTTCACCTGAACATGATGCAAAAGATAATAATGCAAAACATGCAAATAATAAAACACTAACTTTTTTTAACATAAACAATTCTCCTCCTTAAATAATGATTTTATTATAGCATAAGATATTTCATATATAAAGACTTAATTATAAAATTGTGATGATACGGTGAATTAAATAAATAATCCTCAGATTTTTCATGGATTTCCGAATAAAATATACAGTTTGTTCACTTATTTTGAATTCAATTACTGTAAATAATAATATTAAAAAAAATTATCTTCATAATCATAGTATAATAATTTAAAGGGAAGGTTTTTATATGAAGTCAATCACTTTTACAGAGATCGAAAAATTTCGTTATACATTAGAGATTAAAGATAAAATGCATACTCTTTCTAAAGAAGAATTATTAGAAACAAGTATTGTCTTTTTTAAGGGGTTATTAGAAAAAACTCAAATGTGTACTAAGGCTTTCGATTATTTTAAAAAAATAGCTGTGTTCAAGCAAAGTACTGATGAGATTCATAAAACAATTGATAGAATAGGAATAATTTGATACAATAGA
>JAEIOE010000076.1 GCA_016342455.1 Mycoplasmatota bacterium
AACCTACTCTCGTAGGCTTTTTCTAGTTTTTCTTTATTTCATTTTTTCAAATACAATTTCCTATTAAATAAAAAAAACGCCAAAAGGCGTTATTTAAAACTTATAATTTTCTCGGAGAAATCCGAGATTATTTTTTTGGATAGGTATCCTGTAATGAAACCTGCAGGAATACTTAGTAAAATCATATAAGGTAAATAGTATATCAGTGCTGGTGTTTTAACAACAACGATAGTCGCCGCAATTTGTCCAACCATATGCATCAAAGCTGACACAACAGATATCGTATAAATAGATAGATTCGTGCCTTTTAAAGAAATTAATACAAATACCGAAAGTGTACCACCACTTAAACTAATCCAAAATCCTGGTGTAAATAAACCAGTATAGATTAGACCTACTAAGAATATTCTTAGAAAAGCAACAATCAATCCAGACTTTCTATCTAATGAAAATACAACAACCATTGTAGCGATATTAGCGAAACCTAATTTCATACCAGGAATGGTAAAGAAAAAAGATGATACTGCTGATTCAACGATACTAAGTACGATACTTAAAGAAATCATTATCGATAGAAAAACTAGTTTTCTGGTACTCAAAATTGTCTCCTAGCCCCAAAGAAATGATATAGCATAACTAATGGCCAAAATAATAAGGCAATAGCTACTATTATAAACCAGTTATATTCTGGGAAGAATTCTAAATTTATGTAGATTGCTAATCCGGTAATTATTAAATAAGCGGCACTAGCAAACATTAATTGGTTTCTTCTTTTCTTCACTAAGTTTTCTTTTAGTTTTTGAGTGTCAGGAAATCCTTGTAAAACATCGTCGGTATTTCCAAACTCAGAAAAAGATTTCTTCATTGCTTCTTCCATGGTTTTTCCTTGTTCTACTAAGTCATCTATTTTTTCTTCTAAACTGGTAGTCATTATTTCAATCAATTCTTTTTTATCTTCGTCATTAAAAATATCTCTCAATACTCTCGATACAAATTTTTTTATCTTATTCATGAAATGTCACCTCCCAGTATATTAAACATTATTTCTTTCAATACTTTGTATTCTCTTACTAATTCAAGATAATATGCTTTACCAAAAGCTGTAATCTTATAATATCTTCTGGTTCTCCCATGTGATTTTTCGCCCATATAAGAAGTGATTAAATCTCTTTTTTCTAGTCTTTGTACCACTGAATACAAAGTAGCCTCTTTGATATCAAAGAGGTTATTTGTTCTTATTTTAATTTCATTAACGATTTCGTATCCATACATATCTTTTTCTTGTAAAAGTTTTAAGATAATCGTATCGATATTCCCACGGATAATGTCACTACTTACCATGATAGTCTCCTCGTTATTTATTAATGATATATCCTAAACTGATAGCTCCCGGTCCACCGTGAGCACCTACAGCTGGTGTGAGTAAGTAATCTTTAATTTCACCTATATTAGGTCTTAATTCAGATAGACTTTTTCTCATATACACAACTGTGTCCGGATTGTATGCATGAATAATAAAAGTTTCTACATCTTTTCCTTCTGTTTCTTCAAGATATTTTTCAATAACTCTGTCTACAGCTTTTTTGAAAGTTCTAATCTTTTCAACACTAACAACAGCGCCTTCTTTATTAATTTCTAATAACGGTTTGATTTTCAACGCTTTAGCAAAGAAAGCTGCTGCATTTGATAATCTACCATTCTTAACAAGATAACTTAAGTCTTCTACTGCAAAGTAGATTTTATTATTATCTCTTATATATTCTAAGTCTTTAATTATTTCATCAATTGTTTTTCCTGCATTGAATCCTTCATGAGCAGCAAAAACCATTTTACATTCCACATATCCTACGGATTTTGAATCAAATACTCTGACATCTACGCCTTCAATCATCTTAGCGGCTAATTGAGCATTTTCATATGTTCCACTCATTTTAGCTGAGATTGTAATAAAAATAATTGTATCGCAGCCATCTGCCTTTAATTTTTCGTAGTGTTCTAACATTTTTCCAGTTGAAGCCATAGAGGTTCTTGGGAAAAGCGTTGGATCTTCTTTTAACATCTTGTAGAATGCATCCGCTGTTAATTCTTCGTAATCTATAAACTCTTTATCACCCATAAGAACAGTTGATCTTACAATGTCTACTTGGTAATCATGATTGATATAATCAATCGATGAGTTTGTACATACTAATACACCTAATTTTTTCATTTTTACCCCCATATATTATACTTTCAATTATATACAAATATATATTTTTGTCAATAAGGTGGCCTTATCTTCTTTTTCTACTAACCTGTACAGAAACTCTCTTTCCTTTAAGCTTTTTGTTCTTGCAATATGTTAATATTTTTGAACTATAACTCTTAGGAACTGTAAAGAATGAGAACTCTGTTAAAATAGCGATATCTTTAATTTCATTTCTTTTAATATTAACATTAGAATTAATAAAATCTAGCATATCTGATACCGTTAGTCCTGCAGTTTTACCAATGTTTAAATGGAATCTAGCAGTTTCAGAGTCATCAGAAGACCTAGAATTTCTACTTCCTCTATCATTACCAGTAAATGTTTCATTAATATCTGCTTTTGTTACTGAACTATCGCTTTCAGAATTTAACATTTTTAATAATGATACAATGATTTCATCTTCAGGAATCTTAGCTTGAATAAGATTATTAAGTGTTACATATTCTTTTTCTAAGCATCCAGCTTCATTAATTACTTTAATTTGCTCGACGAACTTTTCAGCTCTGATATCCATTACTCTATCATAAGTAGGAACATTTCTTTTTTTAATTTTTGATTTTGTTAATCTTTCGATATCATCAATTCTTCTCATCTCTCCACGAGATACAAGCGTGAATGAATATCCTAAATTACCAATTCTCCCTGTTCTACCAATTCTATGAATATAATAATCGGCTTTTTCAGGAGTATCATAATTAAATACTGCTTCAACATTTTTGATATCTAATCCCCTAGCTGCTACATCAGTAGCTACTAAAACATCAACAATTCCATTATGGAATTTATTTAGAACATCAAGTCTTGTTGTTTGTGGTAAATCACCATGAATTTTATCACAATTAATTTTTCTATCGATTAATTCTTGTGTTAATTGATCTACCTTAGCTTTTGTATTACAGAATATAAGAGCTAAGTTAGGTCTATAAATATTTAAAATACGATAAATTGCTTCTGTTTTGTTTTCTCTTTTAACTTTATAGTAATATTGTAAAATATCCTTATTCGTTAAATCATCACCAACAGAAGTAATTACTTCCGGACTGTCCATGTATTTCTTAGCTAAATGAACAATTGGTTTTGGCATTGTAGCCGAGAACATAAGTGTTTGTTTTTCTTTTGGAGTTGTGTTAAAAATTGTTTCAATATCTTCAACAAATCCCATTTTTAACATTTCATCTGCTTCATCTAATACAAAATATTTTAGATGATCAAGTTTAATTGTTTTTCTATTGATGTGATCGATGATTCTACCAGGAGTACCAACGATTATTTGAGGTTTTCTCTTTAATGCACTGATTTGTCGGGTAATTATTTCTCCACCATATACATCAACAATTTTACAATTTTCAACGTATTTTGCGATACTTGATAGCTCTCTCTTAATTTGCACAGCTAGTTCTCTTGTTGGAGTTATGATTAATGCTTGTATTACTGGATTATCAAAATCTATCATTTCTAAAATAGGAATACCAAAGGCTGCAGTTTTACCTGTACCTGTATGTGAATTCCCGATTACATCTTTACCTTGTAATAGTAAAGGTATTGTTTGTTTTTGGATATCTGTTAAATCAACAAATCCCATTTCCGTTATTGCTTTTTGTATTTCTTCTTTAATTTTCATTTTTTACCTTTTTCCCTTTTTATCATTTGCAAAAGAAAAAACCAACAATAGAGTTGATTTTAAGTCTTTAAATCAATAATATCGATTTCATTTTTAATTAAATATCCGGTTGTAACACCTTGTCCAATAATCTTCTTGTTTGTGAAACTTCCATCATAAATCTTTCTATACCCACAAGATGGTGATCCATCTTTGAGGATAACATATTTACAGTTGTTTTTTTTCAGTAATTCCAAAGTTATTTGTTTGCCTTTATCAAAATTCTCAGTTACATCTAATCCTTCTTCGTTTAGGATTTTTCCGTTTGCTTGAATTTCACTAGGTATTCTTGGAGTTGTTAACCCCCCGAATACTTCTGGACAAATAAGTACGACTTCTTTTCCTTTTATATAATCAACCACATCTAAGTTAAGATTATTTGATCCATTATACTTACAATTAATGCCTAATAAACAAGCGCTAACTCCGATGATATCTCTTTTCATTTAAAATGAATCGAAATCGATGTTAACTTTCTTTCCCAATCTAGATGCAGCTGCATAAGCGATAGTTCTAATTGCGTTCGCAATTCTTCCGCTTCTACCAATAACTCTACCTAAATCTTCTTGGTTTACAAGCACTTGTAATGTAATTGAAGTCTCATCCTCAGAAAATTTTTTAACTAATAAATCTTCTGGGTGTATAACTAATGGCGTTACCAAATCTAAGATCAGTTTTTCAAAATCAACGGCCATTTGTATACTCCTTATTTACTATTTTTTTCTGAAACAAATTTTGTAATAATTCCTTGTTTAGAGAATAAACTTTTTACTGTTTCTGTAGGTTGTGCACCTAATTGTAACCATTTTATAGCTTTCTCTGAGTCAATGTTTACAAAAGTTGGTTCTTTGGTTGGATCGTATAGTCCAATTATTTCTAAGTATTTTCCATCTCTAGGTTTTCTAGCATCTGCGGCTACAACTCTGTAGAAAGGTTTTTTCTTTGTACCAAATCTTTGTAATCTAAGTTTTACCATAATTAATTTCCTCCTAAATAATATGTTCAATATATTGTATCAAAAAAATATGCGCCTGTCAAGTAATTTTCCTTGACACACGCAAAATATTATTTATAGTCCAATATCAGGCATTTCTACTAGGGATTCATCAACTTTTCTGATCAATTTATGTTTCTTCAATTCTTTCTTTATCGTCGGAAAATCCTCTGTATTACAATAACCTGTTAAATAACGTCCTGCTTCATTTACATAGGAAACATTTACATTAAGTTCCTTAATTACTTTAATCGCTTTCTTGTTTTGGAAATATATTACTATTCCCTTTCGATCTACCATATCATCACCAACTTTTTCTAAGAAGAATTATATCATAAAATCACAAAATATTCCAATGTATTAACGGTTAAATATCTTTGACTTTAATTATAGATTTGTTATAATAAGTGTGGTGATAAATATGTTATTAATGAAAGATGTTATACAAGATGGCCATCCAACCCTTAGATTAAGAGCGAAGGAACTTGAACTACCACTAAGTACTGAAGACTTTAATACAATTAAAGATATGATGGATTTGGTTGTTAATTCACAAGATGATGAATTAACTGAAAAGTATGAATTACGCTCAGCGGTAGGTTTGGCTGCCCCACAAATTAATATATCAAAGAAAATGTTCGTAATGAAAGCAATGGATGAATCCTTCGAAAAAGAATATCAGTTCGCTGTTGTGAATCCTAAGATACTTTCTTATTCTGAAAAACAAACGTATTTGCCTAGTGGTGAAGGTTGTTTATCAGTTGATGAGAATATCACCGGTTTCGTTAAAAGGTCCCTAAGAATCAAAGCTAGAGTCCATTTGTTGAATTTAGAGACAGGTGAGCTAACTAAAACTGTATTGAAGTTAAGTGGTTTTCCTGCAATCGTCTTTCAACATGAATACGATCACTTACTAGGAGTCATGTTTATAGACAAAATGTCTGAGTCCGCTCCAGATTGCGAAGCATTAAAATTTGTATATCCTGAAGATGAATCTGAAGAAGAAAAATAAAAATAGCTGAAATTTCAGCTATTTTTTTATTTCACTCGCTATTATTTTTGCATACTCTTTTATTTCTTCTATTTGTTCTGGTGATGGATCAAATTTAATCCTTAAGCCATCCACAACGTTAAACATAAGTTGTTTTTCTCTTTGAATAATATTAGGAACAGCTTCACCGCTCCAACCATATGAACCAAAGGCAGAAGCTACTTTTCCTTTTGCCATTTCATAATCAATTTCAGCTAATAATTCCCAAACCACTTTTACAGTATCTCTGACAATCGTTGAAGAACCTACTAAGAATGCATCACAGATTGGAACTAATTTCTTTATTTCTTGCAAATCTGCGAATATTAAATCAAATGTTTTTATATAAACCTCATTGTTCAACTCTTCTTCAATGGTTTCTTTAATAATCTCAGCCATTTTTTGAGTATAACCATAAGCACTAGCAAACGGAATTAAAACTAAAGGTTTATCTAGTTTTTTAGGTAGTTCGCTTATTTTATCGTATAAGTTAACTACTTCCTCTAAAAGTGGACCATCAAGCACTAGACCATGCGATACCGCTATATACTTTGGATTAAGAGATTTTACTCTTTCTAAGCCTTTTATTACATTTGGTAAAAATGGATGCATGATTGCTTCAAAGTATTCATTTAAAGCTCTCATATAATCTTCCTTGTTTTTACAGTCTTTTAATAATATTTCTTCACTTGCGTAATGAGCGCCAAAGAAATCACAGGTAAATAAGAAATTATCTTCTTTTACATTTGTGAATATAGTATCTGGCCAATGTAAATTAGGTTGAATAAAAAACTCTAGCGTTTTATTTCCAAGAGATAAAGTCATCCCATTTGTAAATCGATTTCCTTTAAAAGGCATATTTAATATTTCTTTTAAATTCATCAAGGCTGGAGCTGAAGCATATATCTCGATATTCGGATTAATTTCCAATAAATCTTTTATCAAACCAGAATGATCAGGTTCTGTATGATTCATTACCAAATAATCGACCTCTTCAATTGCGCAAACATCTTTGATTCTTTCGAAATATTCTTCTTTAAATGTAGCTTTGGCAGTATCTATTAAAACTGTCTTTTCACTACCTTTAATTATATAGCTATTGTATGTTGAACCAAACTCAGTTTCCATTATTATGTCAAATACTTTTAATTCGTAATCGATAACTCCTACCCAGTAGATGTCATCTGTAATTTTCTTGCTTTTATAATTCATAATCTCACCCATCCTAATTATACATAATTCGTATCATTTTTCCAAACAATCAGGTAATTTCTTTTTCAGTACTGTTGACACCTTTATATATATTTGATAAAGTATTACATAAGATATCATATAATTTATATGGAGGTATAGGATTTTATGGGAGAATATATTATTATTACCGATTCATGTGTTGACTTACCTGATGACTTAGCGAAAGAATTAGAAATTAATATACTGCCTTTGAAAGTGACAGTCAAAGGAAAAGAGTACAGTAATTTTCTAGATGAAAGAGAAATTTCATCTAAAGTTTTCTACGATATGTTAAGAGAAAAAGAAACTGCATCTACTGCTCAAGCGAATCCAGCTGAATTCGTTCTAATAGCTACTCCTTTCCTTGAAAAAGGAATAGATGTTTTATCAATATCTTTTTCAAGCGTATTATCTGGGACTTATAATTCTAGTATCATAGCGAAAAAAGAATTAGAAGAAAGTTTTCCGGATAGAAAAATAGTTTGTATTGATTCACTTTGTGCTTCAATGGGGCAAGGCCTATTATTAACTTATGCTGGAATGATGAAAAAAGAAGGAAAATCTCTTGATGAAGTAGCTGAATTTGTTGAAAACAACAAACTCAACGTGTGTCATTTATTCACAGTAAGCGATTTAGGACACTTAAGAAGAGGTGGGAGACTTTCAGCGTCTAGTTACGTTTTAGGAAATCTAC
>JAEIOE010000077.1 GCA_016342455.1 Mycoplasmatota bacterium
TATCACATTTGATACACATTTACAAGTTTTTTAATAAAAAAACTCCCATTAGGAGTCTTCAAATTATCTATGTGTTGCATGACCTATTTTAATACAATTACGCACCCCTATCAAAAGTTACGCACCCCTAAAAAAAGTTGCGTTCTCCCACAGAAAAATGATATCTCTACACATATGATAATACCTCTTTATTACAATTTTGGCTCATCGGACCGCAATGGATCCCGTTATTATAGTCATTGGACCCAAATGACTTTCGCAATAAATACTGGATTGTGTAACCTATTTTAATACCATTAGCATTTTTAAATAATACTATAATAGATGATTTAACTATCCAACATTTTGTTTCTAATTTACTACTTGTCAACTACACTCACAGTTTGAACCACAACAAGAACTTTCTTCACCAACTGTTTCAAATTGATTGTTTGAATTACAATTACATTCGCAAGGAGAGGATATATTTTCTTTTAATACTTTAACATATTTTTGGATAGCAAGGTCTCTTAATTCTTTTAAATCAGCTCGTTTATACGAAATATTCATTCCATCAGTTGGTTTTGTCCCACAAGCATATCTTTTTGCTCCATCAATTTCAATGATACAGGCTTTACAACACCCACCTTTTCTCTTGTTTTTAAAGCAAGGCGCAACGATTGTTATACCATTATCCTCAGCAATTTCTACAATATTTCTCTTACTGTCATTTACTGGTATTTCTTTGTTATCAATTATTATTTTCATCATCTTATTTACAACAAGTATCTGTTGTACACCTTTCTTTGATTTTATTAAATCTTAATAAGTCCTCTTTATATACATGATCTTCATCAAATTTTTCTTCAAAGTACTTAATCAAGTACTTATTCTCTTTAATAAACTGCTTAGATACTGAGTAATAAATCCATTGAGCATTTCTTTCGCTATGTAATATATTTATAGTTTTTAGTTTCGCTAAAAGCCTAGAAACAGTAGTTTGTTGCATCTTTAAAGATTCTTCAATCTCACAAACACATAGTTTCTCATATAATAGTAAGTTTATGATTCTAAGTCTATTCACATCACCAAGAACTTTAAAGGTATTATGCATTATCAACACTCCTTATATTTTTATATTCGAATGTACATATATGATATTCTATATTTTGTATCTTGTCAAGTAAATATGATATTAAATGACTTCAATGCAGAACTGCACCACTATGATTTCCGAGGACACACAGTTGCTATCCTAGACATAAAAACAGCACCATACAACTTTCCTTTATTCTAAGAAGAAAAAAATAGTTATTAATTTCATATAAATCTAATTTACAGAAAAGAATAAAACAATCATTTATAAGGCAAGTCCTCGTAGTAAAGATAAATACACACACGTAAATAATAAACCATTTTTCTAATTAGTAAATCTCTTTTTCGTGATGTTTTATGAAATACGTAAAAATTGTGCTCAGCTTTTTCATAGCGGAGCACCCTATTTAGCGCAAAAAAAGGCTTGATACAATTGTATCAAACCTATGCTTTCAATATGTGTTACATGACCTATTTTGATACAATTACGCACCCCTAGCAGAATTTACGCACCCCTAGTGATTTTTACGCACCCCTGCTTAAATCGTGTAGAATTTTAGCACCCTTAATTTATGGCTTAACAAAGAGGGTTTTTGATAAGGACGGTTGTATTTACCCTATACAGTCCAGGTTAAAACATTCATTTATATATTTTATAAAAATTCTTTCTGTTGTTCTTTACATCATACATTGATTGGTCTGCGAATTTGATGATTTCATCAAGACTATAGGTGTTTTTATCATTGATACACGCTCCTATTGATAGTCCTAAAGTGAATTCATGACTAGCGATGCTGAAGATGGGCTTAAAGCTTTCTAAAATGTTTTTGCAGACTATTTCGACCTTCTCTTCAACAAAATCATCATTTAGGATGACTACAAATTCATCTCCGCCGATTCTTGCAAGCACATCAGTTTCTTTGATTTTACTTTGAATCCGTTTGTATCCTTCAATTAAAGCAAGGTCTCCAGTATCATGCCCAAATTTATCATTTACACTCTTGAATCCATCAAAATCTAAGAACAACAAAGTAAACAATTCTTTATTTTCAAGTTTATTTTTAATTAGTTCTAACACATATCTTCTATTTGGAAGACCTGTTAGACTATCATGCGTAGCATCATATTTGATGAGTTTAACTTTTTCATCCCTAGAATATGAAATTTCATCAATCAGCCTTGAAAAAATCAAATTGATTATTAGTGCGATAGCAAAAATAAATATATATATCCTAACTGTTTGAACATAAATATCTAGATTATTAAATTCGACTTCAGTATAAATATAATAGATTTCACCATTTGAAACAACCTGAATGTCTAAATCGTTTGATAACGTTAAACTAGAAGTCAATTCATCATCTGAGATTTCTACTGCAGTATAATACTCATCATCATAAAGGGTTGTTGATACAGTTGAAGTTGCATAATTAAGTATGTCAAAATCATGATAGTTCGAAAATACTTGATCTTGTCTATCATCGAACATAAATCCGAACTCAATTTCTTCCTTAACTGCGTATAGGTAATACCCATCCTCATTAATTATTTCAATACCTTGCGAAAGTGATGAATCAATATTATCGAGTTGATCAAATAAGGATTCAGCCAAATAGTTAACAATAATTATTCCCAATTTTTCTCCAGCATCGTTGAATAAAGGCGATGCGATACGAATCATTGGTTTAACCTTGCCGTCAACATATTCGATTTCATTGTTCTCAATATTCAAGTCTAGTGGACTAATGAAGACTTCATTTTCGTCTAAAACTATGGAATCGGCAAAATAGTATCGAGTGCTCTTATCTTGTAAAAGTGAATCATCTACAATGACTGGGTCTCCATTGTTGTAGTTTACTCTTACAATTTCCATACCAGTGTTATCTATAATTCTCATTTGATCATACGTGTTTTTCATACCTAACCAGACAGAAAACTCATTTTGAATGATTTGTTTACTTGTCAAATTGTCAAATACCGTATGATCGCCATCCAAAATTAGTGAATCATGGACATATATCAAGTCTATAATTAAAAATACATTGGTGACTGCTTCTGATATCTCATCTTTAAAGGTCTGAGAAAAGATCGATATTTGTGTCTCTGTTTCGGTTGTAATTTCCTTTTTGAGCCGATTAATTTGTGATGAATAGCTGGTCACCAAAACTACAAGCAGTACAGAAAATATAGATAAATATAAAATCAAGAATCTCTTGATGTTTCTGACAAAAGCAATTTTCTTCATCTTTCCACCCTTAATAATCACAAGTTTCAGTTCTTTTCACAACGCCAAATAATAAAGTAATGACATATTTTCAACATATTCTTGCAATAAATATTTTATGACTTCCATTCCTTATGCAAGACCTTCTCTACAAAGACTCTTGCCATTTTTTCATCAAATTGTGATCCAGAACACTTAATAATTTCTTTCACAGCTTCATCTTGTGACATTAGTTTTTTGTAAGATCTAGCAGCTGTCATCGCTTCATATGCATCCGCAATACATATAATTCTAGAGAATAGAGGTATCTTCTCTCCTTTTAATCCGTTAGGATAGCCCTTACCATCCCATCTTTCATGGTGATGAAGTGCATGAATCGCCAAATCTGAATATTCATCTGCTGCTCTTAAGATTTGATATGATATTTCAGGGTGTGTTTTTATTATCACATATTCTTCGTCAGTCAATTTGCCTGGCTTATTTAAAATAGCATCTGGAATTGATATCTTACCAATATCATGATACATCCCTGCCATTTCTAACTCTTTAACATTTTCTACACTTAAATCTAGTACTTCTCCCATCTCTTTACATAATTGACTCACTTTTGCAGAATGAATTCTCTCTTCTTCATACTTTTCAGTAAGCGTCTTTAAGATTGCTTTAATTGCATTATTTCTCACACTAACGTTTTCAGCTAGTTTATGTCTATACATATGATTTTCTGCTAATGTCAAGATATCTTCTAAGTCACCTTCTATATCTTTGTCCTTAATTTCATATCCTGTTGCTAATGATAGTTCAATGTTATTGACTTTATTAATTGTTGATGCTTCTTGAATATTTGTTTTAATCGATTCAAGTTCATCTTGAGATACATTCGGCAAAATAACTGCGAATTCATCTCCGCCGATTCTGCAAATGATGTCATCTTTTCTACATGAATTTTGAAGCATATCAGAAACTTTTTTTAAAGCAATGTCTCCAACACCGTGACCATATGCATCATTAATGATTTTGAGCCCATTGACATCAAGCATCAAAACCCCTAATGGATAGTATTTAGGATTATCCATTTTATTATACGATTCAGTAAAGTATCTTCGATTATATAAGTCCGTTAGATAATCATGGTTACTTATATGCATAATCTCATCTAGTCTTTCTTTTTCAAGTGTTATATCGTTGAAAGAAATGACAATTTCTTGAATACTTCCATCATCATTAAATATAGGTACTCCATTCACTGATACCCATACAAGTTTCTTATCCTGAATATGTTTAATTCCTATTACGTAATTTTTTATAGGTGCATTATTCTTGATTATGATATTTACTGGATAATCTGCTAATTCCAATTCTTTATAATCATTGGTAACAAAAACAAATTGATTTGAAGATGCATAACTACCCAATAATTCATCATAGGAAAAACCTAAAAGTGCTTCAGCCTTTTTATTGCAATAGTTAATGGATGTGTCGGGATTATGTACAACAACACCTGTGTCTAAATTATTATTTAGTTCCTTATATCTCCTTTCACTTTCTTGTAATTTATTATTAGCAACCTTAATTTCTGTAATGTCATGAATGACACCAATAACCTTAAATGGTTTATTGTCTTGATCAAATACTAAGTTTGCCTTCGAGTTAATATATTTATGATTCCCTTTTTTTGTAAGTATTCTAAAAGTAATATCATAAGGTTTATTATCCTTAATTAAATCTTCTAGGGCTTGTGTTTGTATTTTTTTATCTTCAGCACTGATCAGTTGTTGAGCTTCAGAAAACTCGACATTCTCACTTTTTCTATCTAATTCATAGATATTATAAGCTTCATCTGACCCCCAGACTTGATTACTTTCTACATAAAATTCCCATGAACCGATTTTTGCGATGCTTTGTGTCAATTTAAGATTTGATTCACTTTTAATCAGCTCTTCTTCATGTAACTTTCTATCTGTAATATCTTCCCCAGAAGCTAAAATACCAATAATATTATTATCGGCATCATACAATAGCGTATTGTCCCAAGAAATGAATCGTTCTTCACCTTGAGCATTTAATATGGAGTTTTCATAATGAGTAGCTAACTTGATTTTCTTTTTAAATACATCATCAAAAACTTGTTTAACAGATTTTTGGATCTCTTTTGGAATAAAGTTATCGAACCAGTTTTTACCGACTATTTCATCTTCACTTAAGCCAATAATATGACAGCCTTTTTGGTTGATCAAAGTGATTTCACCCTGTGTATTTAATACAATCAACATGACTCCCGCTATATCTAAATAATTTTGAGCTAATTCTTTTTCAGCCACAAGATTCTTTTCTGCTTGATATTTTTCAGTATAATCTCGAAATACTAAAACAGCTCCACTAATTGTTCCATCACTTAAAACTATAGGTGCTGCACTATCAGCAATTGGTCTTTCTTTTCCATCTTTAGAACGCAAAATAGTATGATTCGCTAGTTCGTGAATTATACCTGTATTCATTACCTTTTCAACAATGTTTTCAGAAGGTAAACCTGTGACCTCATTATAAATAGAAAATACATCTTCAACTTTCTTACCAATTGCTTCATCTTTTGAAAAACCAGTTAATTGTTCAGCAGTGTTATTTATTATTGTAATTTCACCAAATTTATTAGTAGCGATTACACCATCACCAATTGAAAGCAGAGTAGTATTTAATAAGAGTTGCTTGCTAATAATCATAAGATTTGAATTTAGTCGAATTCTTTGATTATAAAGTGAGAGCCCTAAAATCATCGTTACAATGGGGAAAATACCCAAGTATGTAAATGCAGTATTTCTAATAACATCAAATGCTAGCGGCCAAGGAATAAGCAAGAAACAAGATAGTGTGACGATATGTAGAACGATTCCGAATACATAATATTCAACAAATGGTAACATTTTAGGTAATAGTTTGCGTATTTTATACCAAAATACTCCTATTAAAGATGTGAAAAGAATTGTAGCTACCCCAGCATAAACTCCCGCTCCACCTAAAGAAACCCGATATAGAAGTGCAATCATTGCAGCAATAAATGTCGCTACAGGTCCAAAAAACAGTCCAGAAACGCCAAGCAAAACAGATCTTGCATCAAAAATGAGTCCAGTATTTATTTCCCATGGATTGAGCATAAGAAGAATAGTAAAACCACCTATGATCGTTCCTACGAGTATTTTTAATCTGATTTTCAAAGAATTGGGATTAATACTCATTGCTGCATAGATAAAAACCAGCGCAAATAACAAGATAATATTTTGTGCTAAATCACTGATTATTTCAATAGTTATATTCAAAAAATATATAGACATAGACACCTCGTGATTGCACCGCTACGATTTTTTAGGACACATAGGTACCACCCTAGACATAAAAATAGCGACATGCAACTTCCTTTGTTGCTTCTATTTTATCATATTATTATAAATTTATAAATCACTTCTTTGAACTAATACCGTTTTCTTATGCTTTTGGTTCTTTGTGTTTATTATAGCAAATAAACCTATAAACTTCTATTGGTTTTAAGAAAAAGCCCATAGTTTTGACCGTGAGTTAATTTTCTTAATACTACACTTTCACTATTTAATACTTAGTTTTCCTTGTCTTCATATTGGTCTTCTAATCCACAAACGTTACATATACGTAGGTATGTGGACTGCTACCTTACTCATCATCTCCCGAGTTTTATAGTTGATTACTTATAGATAGATAATGCACAACAACTTTACAACATTAATACGACGAGATCTAAAA
>JAEIOE010000078.1 GCA_016342455.1 Mycoplasmatota bacterium
TTATGTATCCTTCTTTGTTTAGTTCCTCAGCGATGTAACCTTGCGAATAACCCTTTGAATATAAAGTGAATACTTTTCTAACTATTTTAGCCTCATCTTCATCAATTGCAATCTCACCTTTCTTATCACGTTTATATCCAAGGACTCTAGAAGTAACCATTGGAACGATACCATCTTCAAATCGTTTCTTCACACCCCATAGCGAATTTTCACTATTGATTTTTGATTCCTCTTCAGCAACACTTGCATATATTGTAATTGTTAATTCTACCTTTGGATCAAAAGAGGAGATGTTTTCTTTCTCGAACCAGACTTCAATATTATGCCTTTTAAGCTCTTGAATGATATTTAAACAATCAATAGTGTTTCTTGCAAATCGTGATATTGATTTTGTGATGATTAAATCGATACCACCAGCTACAGCAAGTTCTATCATTTGATTGAATTGTTCCCTATACTTTGTATCCGTTCCACTTTTTCCAACATCAGAATACACACCCACAAAATTCCATTCAGGATTTTCCATTATCATTTTGGTATAGGTTTCAACTTGCAAATCCAATGAAGTTTCTTGTAGTTCCTTTTTTGTTGAAACTCGAGCATAAGCACATACATTTTTTAATCTATCTTGTTCCTCGATTTTATTGAAGTCTATTATCTCTACTGCATTCATTCTTGTTCCCTCAAATCTACCACATGATATGTAATTTCATATTTTTCATTTGAACTTTTTACTTTATCTGTATGGATGAAAGGCATAGCCTTGTAAACCTCCAGTTCGCTTTTGATACTCTTTTTCGTCATTGGAGTATCGCTTATTAATAAAAGAACTTCAGATGGATTTAATGCTATTACGAATTTATAAGTTCCCATCAAGATGTTTTTATTTAAACCGATATTCCCATCTAAGAATTTTTTCATTTCTTGAATGCGTTCTTCATGAAGATGACCATTCACTAGTATCGCTTTTCTATTGCTAAACTGTGTTTTCAAGTCTATAAGCTGTGTTTTCTTTTCATTGTAAATTGATTTATAGAATTCAGTGTTATCAGCAATTGAATTTACATTTAAATCAATGATATCTTTTATGCTCTTTTCAGCTTTGGAGATTTGTTTCTTTAAATCTGATATTTCCGTTTCAATCTCAGATGAACTTAAACACGATCTAACCACTTCGAGTGTTTCATCAATGATGGTATCTTTGGAAAGTTCTAGTTCTTTTATTGATTTTATAATCGCTTTTTCCAAAGTATCATTGTCTATCGGTTTATTGGTGCACACATGTTCTTTGTTATTCTTTCTACAAGTCAGAACGACACGTTCGGTTGCTTTGCCATAATTGTAGTAACTTCGGTTCATAACGGCACCACATTCCCCACAGAAGACGATTCCACTTAATGGGTATATGTTTCCGTAGTTTGATTGCTTACGCTTTCTCCCACGCTTTTTCTTGAGTTCCTGGACCAATTCAAACTTGGATCTTGAAACAATCGGCTCATGGTTATTCATAATATAGTATTTTGGAGCATGTCCATCATTCTTCACTGATTTATGTGTTAAGTAATCGATGGTAACTCTCTTTTGTAAAATTGCATCTCCGCAGTATTTTTCGTTTGTTAGAATTGCACTTACAGTAGCGGGGGTCCAGAATATTTCTCCTCGACCGTTTTTTATCTCATTTTCGGTTAGAAATACAACAATTTCTTTCAATGATGATCCAGAGATGTACATGTCATAAATGATTCTTACTGTTTTGGCTTGTTCCTCATTGATAACAATGTTTCCGTCATCATCCTTGTCATACCCAAGAAATCTTTTTGTATTGATATGAACTTTACCCTCTTTGAATCTCTTTCTAAATCCCCACTTCACATTTTCACTAATATTTCTTGCCTCTTCCTGGGCGATTGAAGAGAAGATAGTAAGCATAAAGTCAACCTTGGTGTCTGATGAATAGATGTTCTCTTTTTCAAAGAAGACATCAACATTGATTTCTCTTAACTCTCTAATGATTGTTAATGTATCCACTGTGTTTCTAGCAAATCGTGATAATGATTTAGTAAGTATTAAATCAATCTTACCAGCTTTTGCATCTTCAATCATCTGTAGGAACTGTGGTCTTTTTTGGATACTGGTTCCTGATAATCCTTCATCAGCATACAATCCAATAAAATCCCAGTCTTCATTTTCTTGAATCTTTTGAGTATAAACACTCTTTTGTGCTTCAACACTATGCAATTGATCCTCTGAATCAGTAGAAACCCTAGCATAAGCACATACTTTTAGTTTAGGTTTCAAAGTTGGTAATCCATTTATGTCTTCGTGGATTACTGGTGTTGGTTCAATTACTATAACTCGTTTTTCCTGCATTCTTGTACCTCCTATATTTAGTTACTATATACATCACTCAAAAAGCAATAAATAGCAAGTTAATACCATGCTATTTGTTGCTTTTTTCATTATTTATCTTCAGTAGTTTTGTAAGGCAAAGATACCATTCTTCATTTGTAATTAAACTAGCTTTTTTAAGTTCGTCAATAATTGCCTTTTGTTGCTGAAACTTGATATTTTCATCCATTGTCATTTTCTCCTATATAAATAAAAAGAGCCGCTTAAGAAAGCGACTCTTTTCGAGTAAGGATAACTAAGAATGCATATAGTATGTCTAAACCACCACAGTTATTTTATCATAATGAAATATGTTTGTGAATTAGCGTAGAGCACTAAAAAAATGAGGAATATCCATATATTTGTTTAGATCAGCCATTAGAACACCTTTAAATACAATGTTTTCAGCGTGAGCTTTGTTGAAATATCTAGGTTTATCATTGATATAAAAATGTCCACCACCTGTAGGCTTGAAGTAAACTTTGGAAATATAGGTCTTATCATAATAATCAAATATCATAACATGCCCTTCTTGATTAAGATTTGTTTTCCAGAAGAATCGCATCTTCAGATCGTCTTCCAAGTAACATATTACATCATCGTATATGGTAGATATCGTAAACGGCATGACCTCAACTACACCATCTTCTCCGTTAGTAAAGGAGCGAAACGCAAGAACTTTATCATTTACTAGCGTGTATGGGTTCCCAATAATAACATCTAATGACACATTATAATAACCACTTAAAATTACTAAATCTTTAAGACTGATTTCTCTTGTCCCATTTTCATAATTTACATAACCTTGTCTGGATTTGCCGATTATTTCAGCTACTTGAGTAGTGGTTAACTTATAATATTTCCTAAGTTTCTTTAGGTTTTCACTTACAAACTTATTATCGAATAGTGTTTCTTGCATGCAATCACATCCTTTTTTATTTTATTTTTGTAGAGCAACAAATGTGGTAAGCAAAAAATTGTTGTTTACATTAACTCTATATTATCATAGATATTATAAATAAAACAACTCATTTTGTTGCAAAATAAAAAAAGTCACATCAAATTATTTTCAAGTTGTTTCATTGCATATACAATAGAAATACCGTTTGAAATTACTGAAAGGAGGGAATGTCTTGAATTCAAATGATAAGAAAAATTATAGCGTTAATCTTCATAGACTTTATTTAAAAGAGAAACGTGAAGCTTTAGGTCGGACGGTTATGGATGTTGGAGATCTAATTGGTATATCTTCTGACTACTATTGCCAAATTGAAAATGGCTTTAGGGGTAAGAGATTATCAGTAAAAATGCTCTTACAAATAGCTGACGCCTTGGAAATGAATTTATGTGATGCAATACAAGGAGAAAAAGACTTTATCAAAGAAAAAGATAGGATGACTGAAAAATTAGAAAGAGTAAGTAGTGGATAAGTACAATCTACGACAATTAATGGACGATTATATAACCTTCAAAGATGTTAAAAAAATCACAAAAGAAAGCTATAGAAGGATATTTAAAGAATATGTAGAGTATGTCGATAAACTACCTAAACCACCAACTAGGGAAGATATCAAAACATATCGTGAAGAGTTAATGGAACGTCTACAAGCAACAAGTGTACAAAAACATATGGTTATCATTCGTGGATTTTATGAATGGCTATATGCAGAAGGCAAAGGCGAAAACATTGCCATTGGAATCAAGGGAGTAAAGATTACAAACAATTTCAAAAGAGAAGCGTTGTCTGTTGAACAAGCAAGAAGACTCATAGATCATTCTAGACGTATTTCAGATAGAAGTATTGTTGAGTTACGCAACTATGCCATTATTGGTTTAATGCTTACAACAGGACTACGGACGATTGAAGTAAGTCGTGCAGATTCAGAAGATATATTGTTCGTAGAAGATGCACATGTATTATATCTTAGGGGAAAAGGTCGTGATGCTAAAGATGCATACGTCAAGCTTCCACAGGAGATTCATCAAAATATTATCCGTTATTTGATTGTAAGATCAGATAACAAAAAGCCGCTATTCATTAACCACAGTAGACATTTCAAATATGATCGAATTAATGCAAAAACAGTAAGTGCAATGGTTAAAGAATATTTGCGTGATATCGGTATAGATCAAAGGATTTATACTGCACATAGTTTAAGACATACAGTAGCTACTGTAGCAATGAATGAAGGAGTATCGCTATTTGAGACACAACAGTTGTTGAGGCATAAGAGCACAGAAACAACTAGAGTATATCTGCATTCAATTACAAGACGAGGTTCCTTTGTTGAAAATGTAGTTTATAAGAAATTGTATAACAAAAGTGAGGATAAGGAGAAATGATACGAGAGTTTAAGAATGCAAATTATGGTGTTGTTAAAGCCACTACGATAGATGAACAACCCTACTTTTGCTTAGTCGACATTGCACGCATTCTAGATATAAAAAATGCGAAAGATTGTAGAACTGGAATTCCTAGTTCAGATGTAGAAACACTTGAAGTTAAATCGGGAAATACAACTTCAAAAAGGATTTTTATAAACGCTAGACATATTAGCACTTGTTTGTTTAAATCCAAGAATACCAAAGCACAACAAATAAACGATTGGCTTTATCGAATCGTGATACCACAACTGATGAAAGAGTTAGATTATGATTTAGATTCATTTACTGATCCAGAAACAGTGATTCACTTTCTAGATGAATTTCAAGATTTACGAGTGAGAAATGCTGTACTAGAAACAGATAAAAAATTAAATGCACCTAGGTTGAATCTAATTAATAAGTTACTTGGTAGCAGATCTTGTGTTGATTTAGATATGGTTACCCAAGTAATAAAGTTTCATCATTTAAGTAATAATGATTTATTTAAGATTTTAAGGTCAAGTCATGTTCTAGATGATAATAATCAACCATATCAGGAATATTGTGACCGTAAGTATTTCAGAGTTGTAGAATCCAAGGTCGTGGTTCGTGGAGAAGTAATTTTGCAACAAAGAACATTTGTATACAAAAGTGGGGTTTCTTTTATCGAAAAAATTCTAACAGAATATGAGGTAAGAAACCATGATCAACGAAACAGAAAAGCATCTTACGATAGCTGAAACAAAGAAAATCCTAAGGCTCTCTTCACAAACGATACAGAAGATGTTACGAAGAGGAGAGCTCTTAGGCTTTCAATCAGGAAACAAATGGGTTGTATATGAATCATCAATAGAAACATATATTGAAAAGCATTCAAACAAACCAATAGAAGACACAACTACTAATGGCTGAAATAATGCTTGTGATTGCTTGTGTAGGACAATGAAACTGATTAGATATAGTTAAATCAAGTTATTTCAGCATACAAGAAAACTAAGAGGTAAAAAGCATGGCGAGACCAATCAAAAAAGGATTATCCTATTTTCCATTGGACGTCGGTGTTTTTAAGGACAAACGAATCACTAAAATCGAACGTAAATTTGGAGTGTATGGTTCGAGTATTTTTTTAAGAATATTAACTATGGTATATGAGCACGGGTATTACCTGGAAATGACTGAAGAAGATTTGATCACTGAACTGATTTATCAAATTGGAGTAAGCAAGATCTCATATCAACGGGTACGCAATGTAATTCTTATGTGTTGTGAGCTAGGCATCCTCGATGAGCCGCTATTTCGACAAGGGGTTATTACATCTGACGGTATTCAAAAACAATTCATCCGAGTCGCTAAAAGGCGTAAGGAAGTGGATATCTCCAAATATTGGTTGCTCGATTCCGCAACAATGGAAGATTTAGGAGTCCTTTTAAGCATGGAAAAAAATGAGGAAAAAGGAGTTAATGTTAACAATAACTCGGTTAATGTTGACATAAATAAACAAAGTAAAAGTAAAAGAAAAAGAGATAAATTGATAAAAGAAGATAAAAGCATTTATGGGTTCCCCAAAATGCACTTTTTAACAAAATTATTAATTCAAAGAAAATACATAGAAGAGATAGATGCAGACATCATGAAATATAATGATTTGTTTGAATCAGCAATCGATGAGTATAGTTATGAAAATGTGTTAAGTGGTGTAAACTATATTATTTCATATGCTAGGCATCCTGACCCGCCAATTGAGGATAAATTCAATTTCATGAAAGTATCTTTGATAACTAATCTAGATCGATTTAGAAGTTTAGAGAATAGAAGAGGTGAAACGTTTGAAGACTGGTTCAAAAACATCTTTTTACAAGTGGATTGATGACATTAAAAAAGCCTATAGACATAAGACTGAATTAGAAGAAAAACTTCAGTTCTATGAAAATAGGCTTGTTGGTTATAACGCTGTTACCTATGATTCGATTGGATCTAGTTCTACAAAGAATAATGTTGAGGATAACTTGTTATATGTTATTGGTAAAATTGATATGGTTAAAGCTAGGCTAGATGAAGCACAGAAATTAATAGATGAGTATAAGGTTTTCAAGTGCAAGTTAAAACCACAAGAAGCATTAGTGCTTGAATATCTTGTTGAAACGTCATTATCAAAAAATGAGTGCACTGCTATGAAAAAGTGGGACACATAGGTACCACCTTAAAGAAGAAAAGATAGTATAATAGTAAAAAGGAGATGAAAAGACGATGAATCAGTACAGTGTGGACTTTAAGTTAAAAATAGTAAAGATGGTTTTAAATGA
>JAEIOE010000079.1 GCA_016342455.1 Mycoplasmatota bacterium
AGCACTACAACTGTAAAACTCGGGCTTTGCATGCATGTAAAAAGAGAAGTCTTAGCACTACAACTGTAAAACTCGGGACCTTATAAAAAAGCATGGAGTGTTGAAAAATCAATAGATGAAATAGTATCTTTATCAGAAAAAAAATTCGATCCAATTATAGTTAAAGCGTTTGTGGAAATAGTATCCTAAAAAATGTTATAATATTAATTGAACAAAAATACAACTTTCGAAGGTTTGAATTTAATGAAAACAAGGATTAAAACAAGTAACATAAATTTATTACTATTCAGCGGAAACGAAACCGCAACCACAGCTAGCTTTAATTTAATAGCGGTCTTTTTTACTTTGATGATGACTGACAATTTACTTTTATCCGGTGTAGTAGCTGGATTTATTTTTATGTTTAGTCGTATATTTGATGCAATTACAGACCCTTTAATTGGAACATTAATAGATAAAACTACTACTCGATTTGGCAGATACAGACCATTTATAATAATAGGTTCATTCACTTTGAATTTAGGTATTCTTGCTATATTTGGTGGCTTCGTTAAATTTGATTCAAATATTTTAATGTATGGTTGGATCATGTTTTGGTATGTTGTTTATATTATTGGCTATACATTTCAATCCGCTTGTACAAGAAGTGGACAAACCATTATAACTAACGATCAATATCAAAGACCTTTGTTAGGTTCTCTTTTAGCTGGTTTTTCTTATTTGTTCTATGGTGTATTCTTGATTACATCAATTTCCTACGTTAAATCTTTTGATGGTGGCTTTGCTAATTCTATTGGTTACAGAAACTTGGCTATTATGATTGTGGCTTTAAATATGTTTCTTACAACTTTATCAGTGATAAGTTTAAGAAAGGCTGATACACCTTCAAATTATGAGAAACTTGAAAAAAAATCAAAGAAGGTCACCATATCAGCGATTCTTGACTTAATCAAAAATAACAAACCACTTAGAAGACTAATTGTGGCTGCTGGGACTAATAAACTTGCTCAACTTATCACAGCGACGAGTATGGCTTATTTCTTTATTTATACAGTAGGGGATATAAATGTACAGAAAACTGTAGCTTCCTGGGGCTTAGGATTTGGAATACTCGGGGTAGTTGTAGGTACTGTGATCGCTCAACGTTTTGATAGAAAGAAGAGTTTTTTAATTGGAACTTACCTTGGCTTGTTCTTCCCAATTGTAATTATTATCACTCACCCATTCAGCGCTAATTTACAATGGCTTTTAGTAGGTTGCTTAGTTGCGATATTATTTGCTACAGCACTTGCATCAGCGAATGTTTTACCAATGATAGCTGATGTCGCAGATTATGAGTTTCATATAAATAAACACTATGTGCCATCTATTGTAGGTACAACTTTCTCATTAGTTGACAAGCTTATGTCATCACTAAGCGGTTTAATTTTAGCGGGGGCATTATATTATATTAGTTACTACCCGAATATGCCTGAATCACCAAAAGCATTTTGGGCTTTCTTCGTTATGGTAATCATTATTCCAGCTTTAGGACACGTCGCATCAATTTTAGCTTTTAGAGCGTATCCGATTAATAAGGAATTTTATGATAAAATGACAAGTTCTGATAACTAAATGTGGTAAAGTTGATAGTTGATTATTTACTTAGCCAATCTTAATTTACATTTTTATCAATCTAATGTTATTAAAGGAGTTGATTTAATGACCAGAGTTACAATAAAAATAATAATGTTGCTATTAGTTGTATTCTTACTAACTGCATGCTATCCAGCTTATGATAAGAAACACGATGACAATCCTAGTTATTATACTGATTGGTTGGAAGAAAACGGTATAGTTGATTACGAAGAAGAAGCGGAACCAACTGGAACAAATGAAGTTGAAACAGTATATAAAATGTATGCTATTGATAAAGAGTGTGACAGCAGAAACATAAGGCTTTATTATGGGATAGAGGAAGCTACGAATAAATCAGTTACAGTATATATGCCGGACAAAATTGGAGAGCCAAATATAATAGTATATAATTTAGTGTACGATTTAGATATATTAAAACAAGAAATACTAACTTATAATCAAAACACAGAATTATTGGAAATATCATTAGATGAGAATCAAATTAGGATGAAGACAATAGACTACTTATGGGGTGGATTAATAATAGATGGTGTTGAACAAGAAATAGATGAAGAAGAAATAAAAGACTTTGTCTTTACTAATTTATCTAATCCGATGATTTTTCAAATTGGAACTATAAGAGAAGAGAGCGCAAATACAAAATATATTTATTTGGGACTAAATATAGATAACGAATATGTACTTTTTAGTCAATCTATGGATCATAATACATTAGAAATTGTATATACTTATTCAGCAACAATCATTTAAAGCTATTAATAGCAGATAATAAAATAAAGCTTTTTAAAAGGCTTTTTTTATTTACTTTCTTGTAGGTAAATATATGGTAAAATTAATTTTAACTAGGAAGAACTGACTTGTTTTGAAAGATTGACAAACTAGTAATCTATGCTATAATTTGAATAAGTAAATTGAAAAACATAATGTACAAATAAACTTGAGGAGAAATCATAGTGAATGAATCAATGATGAAGTTATTAAAAAATAAGAAGCTATTTATTTTTGATTTGGATGGCACTTTATACCTAGATGGCGTTTTATTTCCAAAAACAATTGAATTATTACAACATATCAAAGAAAATCATGGAAAGTATGTATTTCTTACAAACAATTCATCAAGAAGTAGTAACGATTATGTAAAGAAGATACAAAAGCTTGGTATACCATGTGATCTTAGTAATGTAGCAACATCTACTCAAGCAACGATTCATTATTTAAAATCAAATCATTTAAATGATTTATTTTATGTTGTAGGAACGAACTCTATGATTACGGAAATGAACGAAGCGGGAATATTGACTACAGATGAATACAAACCAGAGATAGATGGTGTAATTTTAGGTTATGATACTGAATTAGACTATAAAAAAATAGAAATAGCTACAAGATTAATAACAGAAGGAAAAACATACATCGCATCACATCCTGATTTAGTTTGCCCGGTTGGTTTTGGTTTTGTTCCAGATTGCGGAGCATTCGCTAAAATGTTTGAATACGCAACGAAAAGAACACCGTTAATAATTGGGAAACCAAAAAGACTAATAGTAGATTTAATTTTAGAAAGAACTAATTTCTTACCTGCTGAATCCGTTTTAGTAGGAGATAGATTATATACAGATATTGCATGTGGCCAAAATGCAGGAATAGACACCATACTTGTTTTAAGTGGAGAAACAAATTTAGAAGATCTAAAAGAGGTTTTGGAACAGCCAACTTATGTTTTAGAGAATGTGGCAGCTCTTTATGAAGTATTGAAGAGAGAAGAAAGAGGGGATTATGAGTAAGAAATATATTGAAGATAACTTAGAAACACTTAGAAAACAACGAGATGAGAATGTTGTAGGTGGCTACCGAGATTTAGTTGTTAAAACATATAAGTATATTCAACAAGACATTAAAAAGTCAAAAACAGATTTTTGTAACCCTAAAAATTCAGATATTAGTAAAGCAATTTATGGGAATAGGAACCAAGAGCGTAAAATAAGAGGATATATTAATGATTTGAGAAAATCTGGATATATAAGCATATACGGAATTGGTTTAGAACAAGAAGTAAAAATAACAAAAGAATTAGATTTTTAATTTATATTGCAAGAGGTTTAATTGATGAGAAACTAAAGTTATATAAAAAAGGATGACTGAATTTATTTTCGGTCATCCTTTATATAGAATTAATCTTTATTTATCTGATTTTCTTGGGTCTTTTAAAAAATAGGTAAAACTATAGTTTGGATCAAGTTCAACGATAACTATAAAAGTTAACATTCCAATTCCACCTTGGCCTAGTCCTGTAAGTTTTCCTAAAAGGACTTGAAAAGCCATAGCGATTATAGCATATATTATAATTTTGATTTTCATTTTCATTTTATATTCCTCCATTAAATGGCTTATTAGTCATTATTCTTTTTATCAATTTTTTGTACTAAGTAAGAAAAACTAAAATCAGGATCGATTTCAACTAAAATCAGAAATAGTAAAACTCCAATACTACCTTGACCCATACCTGTTAAGAAACCTAGGCCAATCTGTATGCCTATAGAAATGATTGCGTATAGAATGAATCGTATTCTCATAAAAATCGCTCCAATCCTTAATTTTTTTTAGGTATATTATATCACTTTAGAGATAACTATACATTATATATTTTTATATTCATTACGTTTTACATATTTTTTGAATTACTTAATATGTTATAATATATTTGTAAAATATACTGTAAAAAGGGGATAGCAAGATGTTGCTAAAAAAAGTAGAAATTGACAATAACACTCATACAACTTATCCTTTCAATTTACCATTATTTCAGAAAAAAGTTGTCATAGATTTAAATAATTCAGTTACCATTTTTGTTGGTGACAATGGCACTGGTAAATCAAGCATCCTAAAATTGATTCAATCTAAGCTTAATCTACCAAAGATTCAGATTCCACAGGATAAAGATAACTTTGAAATTAACAGTAATGAAGTCAAACTCGATTTTGAATTATTAAAACCGAAAGGATTCTACTTTGAAAGTATTAAGTTCATTAATTATGTTGAATATATCCAAAAGGAATTAGAATATTCAAGTAAAGAATTACAGAGAATAGAAGTAGAATACAAACATAAATCAGCTTATGCAAAATTAATGGTTGAAACTCCTTTTAAAAGAACTATTTACGAACTTCAAAACATGTATTCAAAGGATTTTACGAAATCATCACACGGAGAAGCGTATTTAGCTTTCTTTTCTTCTAGAATTAAAGATAATCAATTATATCTATTAGATGAACCTGAAACTCCTTTATCTGTACAAAACCAACTAACATTAATGGCTATGATTCTAGAAGCGACAAAAAGGGGTTGCCAGTTTGTTATAGCAACTCATTCACCAATATTAGTTGCGATTCCTAAGGCGTTGATTTACGAAATTGATCAATCTGAATTGTTGAAAACGTCTTTTGAAGAAATCAAAAGTATTCAACTATTAAAACAATTTTTAAATCAACCAGACCAATTTCAAAAACATTTTAAAGATTGAATATAGTTTTTTTCATAAGAAATAGATATTTACTATAAAACTAAATATGTTATTATATATACGTATGTATCAGTTTAGTAAATATGTTTTATATCAGTACCAAACCGAAAGAAGGGTTATCCTTGAAAAAAACAAAAAAAGCACTAAAATTAAGTCAAATTTATACTTATATTGAAGAAGATAATTGTTATTTAGCTCAAATATCATTGGATAGTTATGACGAAATCTTTAATGCTTGGGACGCTGCCCCAGCAAAAAGAAGAGATTTAGAAACTGACCTTTTAGAATTTATCGAACAAGCAGCTTATGACATTCCTATAAGAGAACATATAAAATTTATCTTTCAATTACCTAAAGAATTAAAAGATGAAAAAAAGGAAGCAGTATCCATTGAGGCAATTTATCATAATTTTAGGACAGTAAATCATTTTATTAATAAAGAATTGGCTAAGAATAACAGAAAAATATTAACTTATTTTGTTTTAGGCATTATATTTTTATCGGCTTCTTATTTTTTCCAAATCACTTTAAATTCAGATTATCCTTTTTCTATATTAGTTGATGGTCTTTTTATTGGTGGATGGGTAATGTTTTGGGAAGCATTCTCAGTATTCTTCTTTACTGGATTTGAACTAAGAAATAGAAGAAAAAGATTTAATAGGTTTTCTAATTCGCGAATTGTGTTTGTATATGAATAATTGTTAGAATTAAAGACGTATTTAAAGGTGGTCTTAACTATGTTTGAAACAAAAAGGTTACAAATAAGAAGATTTGAAGAAACAGACGGCTTAGATTTATTTAATTATTTATCAAAACCAGACGTGATAGAATATGAACCTTGTGATACTTATACTCTAGAGGAATCTGTTAAGGAAGCGAAGAGTCGTTCTAAAGATGATAGGTTTTTGGCTGTAGTCTTAAAAGAGAATTATATTTTAATAGGAAATCTTTATTTTAACAAAAGCAATAATGATTTTAATACTTGGGAAATTGGTTATGTTTTTAATAGTGATTATCACAATTTAGGTTATGCAACTGAAAGTCTTCTGGCTTTATTAGAATATCTATTTGTAGAACGTAAAGCCCATAGAATCATTGCCTACTGTAGCGTTTTGAATCAGCCATCTTTTAGACTGTTAGAGCGCGTTAACTTTAGAAGAGAAGGTTGTTTTATTAAACAAGCTTACTTCAAAAAAGATGAAGCAGGTAATCCTAAATGGTTTAATACCTATGCGTATGGTTTATTAAGTGAAGAATATTTTAAATAAATTTAATTAATAAAAAAACTTGGAAAATTTCCAAGTTTTATTTTTTATTTAATAGGAAATTGTATTTGAAAAAATGAAATAAAGAAAAACTAGAAAAAGCCTACGAGAGTAGGTTAG
>JAEIOE010000080.1 GCA_016342455.1 Mycoplasmatota bacterium
ATAAAAAAAGCACGATTTTTGTCCGTTTTAGGCCATTAAACGTGCTTTATATATATTTGAACTGCAAAAGTTAAGATGAAAAATATATTATTTAAAGGATTAATAGTTGCAGGATTAGCACTAACTGCAATATTTACAGTATCAATTACTAATGTAAGTGCAAAAAGCGTATTTGAAAATTATTCAGCAGATACTTATAGTGATGAAGTAACTTTAGATGAAAGTTACAGTTTAGAAGAAATGTTAATGTATGCAATTCAAGATGAATATTTAGCGAAAGCAGAATATGAAGCTATCATTGCTGAATTTGGAGAAGTAAAACCATTTACAAATATAGTATTAGCTGAACAAACTCACATTGATATGTTATTACCATTGTTTGCAACTTATGAAATTGAAGTTCCTGTAAACACAGCGGCAGACAGTGTAGTTATTCCAGATTCAATTACTAGTGCACTAGCTACTGGTATTGAAGCTGAAGAAGTTAACATTGCTATGTATGTAACATTTTTAGCACAAGATAACTTACCAGATGATGTAAGAGCTGTTTTTGAATACTTAATGAGTGCTTCTGAAAATCACCTTCAAGCTTTCTCACAAGATCGCAATAGTTATATTGGAGAAGATATGATGAATCAATTCAAGAAACAATGGAAAAAAGCATTTGGTGGAGATTCTTCTCAAAATGGTGAAGGAAATCAATATAAAGGTACAAATGGCCAAGGAAATCAAGGTTCACAAACTAGTGGCCAAGGAAATCAAAACTCTGGTTCAAAAGGAAATGACGGAAACTGTACTAATTAATTAATTCTTAATAGAAATATAACCTGCATAAAAAAGTTTTAGACTTTTGTAAGCGCAGGTTATTTTTATTTTATTCAAAAGATAATTATAACAGGTGATAGTGCTTCTTTCGCACTAATATCAATGATGATATCTATTATTTTGTTAAAGATATTTTACCACTAAAAATAAAAAGACATTCTCAGTTGACATTGATTTATACACATGATAAAATATCAACGATTGACAATATAGACGTTTATCTATATTTAAAATTATCTATACTCAAAATACTGCTATAAAATTATAACTTGTTACATCTAATAGGATGAAACACGGAGGGTTGGACATGCAAATTATTAAAGATATATTTATCTGGTTAAATGATGCTCTATTAAAAATGACCTGGCTTCAGGATTTAGTTAATTCCTTACTCTTGAAAGTATTCAAGATTGATGAAGCAGGATATTTATTCAAAGGATTGTCATTCTTTTTATACGATGTCGTTAAAATTTTTATATTACTTACCGTATTAATATATATATCATCTTATATACAATCAAAGTTTACACCAGAACGTACCAAACAGATTCTTTCTAAATTCAAAGGAATAAGTGGAAATATAATTGGTGCACTCTTAGGAACAGTTACTCCGTTTTGTTCTTGTTCTTCAATCCCTATATTTATAGGTTTTACGAAAGCAGGATTACCTGTAGGAGTTACATTTTCTTTCTTGATTTCCTCTCCCTTAGTAGATTTAGCTTCCGTTATTTTGCTAGCTAGTATTTTTGGTTGGCCCGTCGCTTTAGCATATGTAGTTGTTGGTCTAATCATTGCGGTTGCTGGTGGTACTATAATTGATAAACTACATATGGAAAAATATATTGAAGAATTTGTATTACAAGGAATCAACGAAGCGGTTGATGGAGAAATTGTTATTCCTAGTAAAAAAGAACGAAGAGAATACTCGTGGGACCAAGTTAAAACTGTTATTAAAAAAGTTTGGATATATATTTTAATTGGTGTTGGTATTGGCGCTATTATTCATGGTTATATACCACAAACAATCATCGAGGCTGTTTTAGGTGAAAATAATCCGTTTTCTGTATTAATCGCAACTGCAGTTGGAGTTCCGATGTACGCTGATATTTTTGGAACATTACCAATCGCTGAAGCATTAGTATTAAAAGGTGTTGGAATCGGTACTGTTTTATCATTTATGATGGCTGTTACCGCATTAAGTTTACCTTCAATCATTTTATTAAGAAAAGTTGTTAAACCAAAATTACTTGGATTATTTGTATTCATTGTAACTGTTGGTATTATCATTACAGGATATTTGTTCAATTTATTTGGATATATATTTATATAAAAAAAAGAAATAGGAGAAATAGATATGAATATTAAAGTATTAGGATCAGGATGCAAAAACTGCATTCGCTTAGAAAAAAATGTTTTAGATGCTATAAATAGTTTAGGAAAAGTTGCTACAGTAGAACATGTAACAGATTATAGCGATATCGTTTCATATGGGGTAATGAGTACTCCTGCACTAGTAGTGGATGGAAAAGTATTATTTTCAGGAAGAGTTCCTAGTCCAAAACAACTAATGGAATTGTTAGGATAATTACTTAAAATGGAGAATAGACAGAAAATAATTGCTCTAACGTTAACTATATTATCTTTTATGGCATTTCTTGCCAATGGAGATAACTATGCGGCTGCGCCTTTAATTATTAAAATTGCTGAAGATTTAAGTATTACAATATCACAGGCAGCTTTATCGGCTACCGCTTATATGATGGCATTCGGATTATTTACAATATTATTTGGTCCACTTGCTGACAAATATGGAAAAACAAAGATTATTAACATAGCAGCTTTTGGAACAGCTTTATTTAGTATCTTAGGATTCTTTGCACAGAGTTTACCTTATTTAATAGTTGTAAGAGCTTTAAATGGAGCGTTTGCTGCTGGAATATTTCCAGTAACAATGGCTTTAGTAGGAGATTTAGTAGAACCAAACAAACGTCAGGCTAGTATTGGGAAAGTAATGGGGATGATGTTTTTGGGTGGTGCCGCTTCTACTCTTATCGGAGGCTTAGTTTCTTACTTTGGTTCTTGGCAACACGTTTATTTAATATATGGTGTAGCTGAACTATTGCTTGCTATTCTTATGGTGTGGAAACTACCAAAAAGTGAAGCCTCAAAAGAACCGGTATCAATGATTAAAACTTATAAAACTGCATTATCAAATAAAAAATTACTAATGATAGTTGGAATTATCTTCATAATGGGGTATTCTGTATTTGGAACTTTTACTTTTATGGGAGAATATATTAAACAAAGTCATGATGTAAATGTTTTAATAATTGGTCTACTATTAACAGCTTTTGGATTTGGAACAGTATTGGGTGGAAAAATAGCGCCTAAGATAAAACAAAAACTTGGCAATAAATATATTACTATAATGGCTATTATTGGTTCAATAAGTTTAATAACAATTTCGTTATTTGCATATATACCAGTATTTATTATCGCTTTAGTTTTCTTTGGAATATCATTTATTTCATTACAGTCAGTCCTTGTAATGACTGCTCAAACTACTATTCCTAAACAAAGAGGTACTGCAATGTCACTTACATCGTTTAATATGTTTGTTGGTGGAGCTGTTGCGACCATTGTTAATGGTAATTTTATTGCTACTAATCCAAAATTGATATTTATTATAGCAGCTATCTTATTCTTAGTTATTAGTATTATAGGTCCAGCTGTTATAAACTATAAAGGAGCGAATAACATTGAAAAAGAAAGTCGCGTTCGTTTGCACGCACAATAGTTGTAGAAGTATTATGGCCGAAGCCTGGGCTAAACACTTAGGAAATGATGTAATTGATGCTTATTCTGCTGGAACAGAGGTTTATCCAGGCCCAAAGCCTATGGCTTTAGAAGTTATGGATGATTTAGGTATTGATGTATCCTATTCTAGCAGTAAATTATTAGATAAAATTCCAAGTGAATTTGATATCTTAATTACTATGGGTTGCGGTGTGGAATGTCCATTTGTTCCTTGTAAACATAGGGAAGATTGGGGTTTAGATGATCCGAGTGGTGGCCCAAAAGAAGATTTTGAAACAACAAGAGATTTAATAAAAGTTAAAATGCTTGATTTAATTGCTCGTATTAAAAGTAATAAATTGATATAAATAAAAGACAAACCATTTGTAGAATAAATTCTACCAGACATAGTTTGTCTTTTTTTAATCTTACTGCATTAAAAAGAGTTAAATTTCAAAACATAGCGTAACATTCTAATTCATTAACCATAAAAATATTCTATTTAATTTATTTACTTAACTTGATGAGAGTTGTTTTCTTTGATTGCCAAATAAGCTCCAAAAATCATTAATATAAATGCTATACCAAAAACGATAGACAATGAATCTTTTAGCACAATAAATGAGAAAACGGATCCAACAAAAGGTGCAATAGCATAGAATGCACTGGTTCTTGCTGCTCCAAGTTGTTTTTGTGCACTAATATAAAAGTACAAACTCATTCCATAAGAAAAGAAGCCAAGTAGTAATGCCAATATAACAAAATACCATACTGCAGATACTTGATTCACTGTCAATGCGATAATCAATGAGCCCAAGCCTGAGCCTAATCCTTTTATAACAACAACATGCAGGGGGTTACCTTTTGATAACATTCTAGTACAGTTGTTTTCTAAGCCCCAGCTTAAACTAGCTCCTAATACAAAAAGTGCTCCTATTGATATATGAAATCCGGTAAAATCTTCAAAGGTAAGCATGGCTCCTGCAAGTACAATAAGAGATATCGCAACCCACATTTTCCTTCCAACAATTTCTTTAAAGAAAATCATCGCAATGATTCCTGTAAAGACAATCTCAAAATTATTAAGCAACGACGCTGTAGATGCGTTAGTTGTTGTTAACCCAATCATTAATAGTATTGGAGCTATTATATCTAGGACAATCATTAATATAATGTATTTCAGGTCTCTCTTCTTAAATTCATTGACTATCCTTGAATCTCTTTGCGCTTTACTGAACAAGACTATGAATAGCATTCCAATACCAGCTCCAAAATATAGTAAAGAAGACAAAAGGTAAGGCGAAATATGTGCGAGCAAAAGTTTTGAAAGCGGTGTTCCAAAGCCATAAAATAATGCTGCTAATATTGCATATACAATAGCTATGTATGTTACACTTTTATTTTTAAGCATTCTTTCTCCACCCTAACAGTTAGATTTGAACTAGATTTTTACTAATTGCATCACTTAATTATATCATTAATAATACATTCAAACAATGTTATGAATTGAAGTGCCTTTCTTTCTTTGCACTGCTATGAAAAAGTGATACACATCCTCCCCTTAAGGCCACCGAGAAGTGGTCTTTTTATTGCATTCTATTATAAGTTCAAATCCGGTCGAGACCTCAAAAAACAGGACTTTTTAACAAAAATACAAATCCTGTCTTGAGAAATGCTCCTTATGATTTGCATACTGCATAAAATAATATAAAAAAAAATCGCGAATCCAAAGTCCTTAAAACGTCTATATTTAGACATTAAAAGCGATTTTTCGCGATTTTTGTAATCTATGTCTTGTCATTACGGAGTTTTACTCTAAAATCGTTCGCGTTCGACGGAGTTTTACTCTATTTCCTACGGAGTTTTGCTTTTTTTCGGACGGAGCTTTGTTTTTTGAACATATATCAATTAGTAAATGTTAATAGAATATGTCATAAATGCATAACCATCACTAATAATTATTATGAAACATGCTCTATTTTGATGAATCTATTACCGAGTAAAACCGCTAGTAGTTACTATGAAGCTAACTATAGAAACTATCTATTACTTATTTTGTAAGAAACTGCGTCTTAAAAAAACTAAATGAGTACAATACCCAACCAAGAACAGAAATAATATGGAAAAAACATAAAAGGAAAGTGGTCTTGCATCAATTCCATTTCCTCCTAATGTATATTTGAAAGAAAGGAAACTTGCTACTATAATTAGTAAATGTATTACTACTACCAAAGCAACCATTAGAGCGTTTGAAAGCGATCTTTTTTTTCTAATAATTCCAAATAGATGCAGCATACATATAATCTCGACCAACAGGAATAGAGTAAACATATAGGTCGCTAATGCCCAAGTCGCTAAATAGTCACTCCAATCAAACAATTTGATTTCATTCAGAAAATACCATTGAGAAGATACTACTACTGGAATAATGCATATTGCCATTGCTAGAATAGAAATAATTAATTCTATATAAACTACTCTTAATTGATTCTTACTATACATCTTATTCATGATTCTCCCCCCCACAACTCATTGGTAGTGTCAAAAGTTTGTATTTTGACCTACTTTTTTCTTATTTTTATACTCTTCATTTTAATAAAAAAAGAGTAG
>JAEIOE010000081.1 GCA_016342455.1 Mycoplasmatota bacterium
ACTACTCTTTTTTTATTAAAATGAAGAGTATAAAAATAAGAAAAAAGTAGGTCAAAATACAAACTTTTGACACTACCCAAAATATTATAGGAGGATTTTATGAAAAAATCTAATTCTAGTAAAATTGGCAATTTCTTTTTAAATATTTTAGAAGGAATTATCATTTTCATTGCTGCAATTCCATTAATTTTTATTTATGCTCCTCTTAGAAATCTATATAAAAAGTTTTCTAAGAGAATCTTAAAGAAAACAATAGAATCAAAACCTTATCAAGGAACTAACCGTATTATTAAAAAACTTGATAAGCATATTATTGGCGAATCTAAATACGCTCAAAAAAATAGGGTATTTGTGTATTTCTTATTACCATCATTATCAGCATTCCTCCTCTTTGTTCTTATACCTTTCTTTATGGGTATCTACTACTCATTTACGGATTGGGAAGGTTTATCAGATGTGATAAATTGGGTCGGATTAAAAAACTATAAAGAAATCTTTACAGATTATAAATTTGTATACTCATTTTTTAGAACCATTCAATATTCTTTTATGAGTGTTGTATTTGTTAATCTATTTGCATTCGGAATTGCTTTATTAGTAACCCAAAACTTAAAACTTAAAAACATATATAGAGCAGGATTCTTCATGCCTAACCTCATTGGTGGTTTAGTATTAGGTTACATCTGGAAATTTGTTTATAATAGTGCATTACCAGCTATTGCAGAATCGTTAGGTCCAAACCTAAGTTTAAATTCTGAAACAGCAATGGGAGCAATCATCGCCGTTGTAGTTTGGCAATATGCCGGATACATCATGATGATTTATGTCGCAGCACTTCAAAATGTTCCACAAGATTTAATTGAAGCTTCAAAAATTGATGGTGCTAGTGCATGGCAAAGGTTAAAGGCAATTACGTTACCGCTTGTTGCGCAAGCATTTACGATATCATTATTCTTAACGCTAGTAACTTCTTTCAAACAGTTCGATACTGTAGTCGCTTTAACAAATGGTGCACCCGCAGCGCTTCTGCCTGAATGGATACAAACATTTATGAATGAATCCACTAGGTCGATACTATCGATGAATTTAATGGCACTTGACATCTATAACACAGGTTGGGTAGCGAGAGAGTTCGCTGTTGGTCAAGCAAAGGCAGTTGTATTCTTTATATTCTTACTTGTAGTTAGTATTGTTCAAGTTACCTATAACAAGAAAAGAGAGGTGGAATTATAATGAAACGACAAAAAACCTCTATGATTTTTCTTGAAATATTTGCAATATTGCTATTATTGGTGGTATTCTTTCCATTCTTCTTAGTAATTGTTAACGCTTCTAAATCTGTTAGTGATATTATAACAAATCCAATAGGTTTTGAAGGCGCTACTCTTGCAAAATTCATTTCAAACATTAATGCGATTTTCCAATCGTCTGACGTTAAATACCTAAATTCTTTTATGAATTCAGCGATCATTACAACTTTTAGTTTATTAGCTATCGGTGTATTTAGTGGTATGGCTGCTTGGGTATTAGTAAGAACAAAAACAAAATATTCTTCAATAATATTCTTATTATTTATTAGTGGTATGGTTATTCCATTCCAAATCGTAATGTTGCCACTTGTTAGACATATGGAAAACCTTACAGCACTTATAGGTATCCCTTTAAGAGACACGTATTGGGGCGTTGTACTTGTATATATTGGATTTGGATCACCATTATCAATATTTATGTTCCATGGATTTATTAAATCTGTACCAATTGATATTGAGGAAGCCGCTATTATTGATGGTTGTACGAAACCTCAAGTTTTCTTCCATATTATTTTGCCAATTTTAAAACCAATTTTCGTTACCTTATTAGTTCTTAACGGTATGTGGATTTGGAATGATTATCTATTACCATTATTAGTTATTAGTAAAAACGGTGAAGTAAGAACATTACCACTTGCTGTAGCTAACTTAGCTGGTTCATATGTTAAACAGTGGGATTTAATTCTTACATCTGTATTATTAACAGCGATACCAGTAGTAATCCTTTTCTTATTCGCTCAAAAACATATTATTAAAGGAATGACTTCCGGAGCTATTAAATAAGATGAAAAAATTAATTAGATTCAATAGAATTGACACTCCTGAATTACTTGTAGATGAATCTATATTTGCGTTGCAAAACGGTCTAATTGGAGTTAGAGGTAATTTCTCTGAAGGGTATAATGAAAGTGACTATAAACAAACCTTAATTAATGGTTTTTATAACTTCTACGATTATAAATACGAAGAGAACTCGCCTGCTTTTCCACAAGTTGGGCAAAGAATTGTAAACGTAATTGACGGACAATCAATCGAAATATACTTGGAAAATAAGGCTATTAACTTAGAAAATTGCAAATTGACAAAATTAGAACGAGAATATGATCTTTCTAAAGGATACACAACAAGAAAAGCTGAGTATCTTACTAAACAAGGTTATCTCATTCATATTTATGAAGAGAAATTAGTATCATTTATTCAAAAAGAATTATTAATTATCAAATTAAAGATTAGTTCACCTAACTATAAAGGCAAACTAAAAATTGTTTCAAGCTTACAATTACCAAACAAGGCACTGGCAAAAGAATTTGATTCAAGAATCAATATTCCGTCAAGTGATCAATTAACGATACAAGAAAAGTATTTCAACAAAGACTTAGTAGTATTACTTACTGAAACTACTTCTTCTAAACTAGTTTTATCGGCTGGTATGATACACAATATTCCAATGGACTATTCAACTAGTTCTAAGGGAATCAATGGAACGCTTGAAATCAGTCTAGAAAATGATTTCGAAATAAATAAGTTTGTTGTTTATACACCACAGAGTCTCTATCCAAGGTATCTTGAAGATAATTTAAGAATATTGGATGAAGCAATTAACAAGGGTTTTGAACACTATAAATTAGAACAATTAAACTATTTAAATGATTTTTGGAAACATCAGAACATTGAGATTATCGGTAATAAGATGCTACATGAATCAATTATTTATAATATTTATCAGTTAAATTCATGTGCAGTAGACAATACAGAATTAAGTATTCCTGCAAAAGGCTTAACTGGCGAAGGTTATGAGGGGCATTACTTTTGGGACACTGAAATTTATATGATTCCTTTCTTCGCAATAACAAAGCCAGAAACGGCTAAGACACTTTTATTAAATAGGTATCATCATTTTGATAAAGCGAGAAAGGTAGCTAAAGATCAAGGGGCTACGAAGGGCGTCAAAATACCTTGGAGAACCATTAACGGTTCCGAGTTAAGCCCATACTATCCTGCTGGAAGCGCTCAATATCATATCAATTCAGATGTTGCTTATTCAGTTATAAAGTATTTCCAATTTACAAAAGATTTTGACTTCATGATTGATTATGGTTTTGAAATGCTTTTAGAAACTGCTAGATTCTTATATGATGTAGGAAACTATCACGCTGGAAAATTTCACATCAATAATGTAACAGGACCGGACGAGTACACAGCAATCGTTAATGATAATTACTATACAAACTCTATGGCTAAGTACCATTTTGAAGTATTAGGTGATTTTTATTATAAGTACAAGAAAAAACTTAATTTAGCGATAACTTTGCTAATGGTTGATGATCAAGAAATCGAAGAACTTATCAAAGCTGCTAGATTAATGGAACTACCTTTCAGTAAAGAGTTGAATGTTATTTTACAAGATGATTCTTTTATTCAAAAGAAAGCATTGGATTTCAATAAACTACCGATAGATACGTTTCCACTTATTCTTCACTATCATCCTTTATTTATCTATAAACATCAAGTGTTAAAACAAGCTGATGCATTATTGTCCATGTTTTTACTTGATTACGATGACTTAGAGGTATTCAACCAGTCATTTGACTACTACTTACCTAAAACAACGCATGATTCTAGTTTATCAAAGTGTATTCACGCGATTGTTGCATTTAGATTAGGTAAAGTTGATTTAGGCTATGAATACTTAGAGGATATAGCAAAAATAGATATGGAAAACACCCATCACAATACCAACCATGGTATCCATATTGCAAACTCAGGTGGGATATATTTAACGATTTTATACGGTATATTAGGTTTCAGAATTAAAGATGAAAATATTGTCTTTAGACCAGTGTTACCTAAAGAGATTGAATCTCTAAAATTTAAACTGTTTTACAAAAACACGGAAATCAACATTTACCTTAATTCTGAAATAGAATTTAGAGTTGATAAGCCGATTGAATTAGGTATTTACAGCAAAAACATCTTAATAGAAGATACATATAGCTGTGATTATAGAAAAAATTATAAAACTAAACTAAAAAAATAGGAGGAAAGAAATGAAAAAATTATTAATGGTTTTAGTTGCAATTATGATGACATTATCTTTTGTTGGTTGTACAGAAGAAACAACAACTACAGCAGTTACTACTGCTGGAGCAACAACAGAAGCGATGGGTTCTTTAAGAATCCTTCAAAACAAAGTAGAAATCGGTGACGTATTGACTACTTATGCAGAAGCTTGGGGCGTTGCTAACAACGTTGATGTAGAAGTTGTAACATGTGGTGGGGACGGATGTGCCTACGGTGACAACTTGTTAATCGAATTCCAAGGAACTACACAACCTGACATCTTCGTAATCGAAGGTATGGGTGGATACAATGACTATAAGGATTATCTCATACCAATGACTGGTGAAGCATGGTTAACAGATACTGATCTTGAATTTGTTGTTGATGGTACTGCTTATGGGTTCCCTGTAGCTGTTGAAGGTTGGGGTATGGGTTACAATAAAGAAATCCTTACTGCTGCTGGTGTTGATGCATCAACTTTAACTACTATTGCTGGATATCAAGCAGCATTTACTGCTATACAAGCATATTATGATGCAAACAACATGGATGACTACGCTTTAGTATCTATGGCTGCTGCTGGTGCTGGTATGTCTTGGGTTACAGGACTTCATAACTTTAACGGATATTTATCTTCTGGTTTAGATTATGATGATTCATCTGTAATTGACGACTTAAATAATGCTACAGTTAACACTGCAAGAATGGCTGCTTACGCTGATTGGGTAGAATTATTATTCGATAACGCTGACACAACAATTCTTGAAACTGGTGACTATGATGCACAAGTTGGTAAATTTGCAAGTGGAAAAGCTGCATTTATCCATCAAGGTAACTGGATTGATCCTAACCTAGTACAATACTTCGATGACAATGCTGATTCTGAATTTGAAATGGGATATGCTCCACATGCTGCTGCTGCTGGTGTAAATGATTCAATCTTCGTTAGTGCACCTTCATACTATTGCATTAACTCTCAATCAGACAATATCACAATTGCTAAAGCTTTCTTACAAGACTTAGCATCTACAACAGCTGGACATGAATACATGGTAAATGAAGCAAAAATGATCCCTGCATTCAAATCAGTAACATTAGTACCAACTAATCCTTTATCAGCTGCTGTAGCTGAATGGATGGCTTCAGGTAATATCTATGCATGGTGGCAAAACGATATGCCTTCTGGATTCGGTATGAATACATTAGGACCAATCTATGCTAACTACGCTACTGGTTTAATTACAAAAGCACAATTTATTGAACAAATGACTACAGAAATCGAAGAAATTAACGATTAATTAGCTCATAAACAAAATAAAGACTAGTTCAATTGAACTAGTCTTTTTTGTTTACCCAATATTTAGAACCATCTTTTTCTCTTGAAACAAATTTATAGTCTACTAAGCCTCTTCTAATACTTACAAAGTCGGGATATATTCCTTTTAAAACTTCATTTAATTCTTTTTCTTTATAGTTTCTATTAACATCTAAAATTTTTACTAATATTTCTAAAGCTATATACTTCTTTTTTTGCTTTGGTGGTAATAGTCTTAATTTCATTGGATCTGTACTAATAAAATACCCTTCAATGACCTTTATTCTGTCACTTTCACTATATTCAAACATATTTTTCCTCCATAAAAATTATTACTTATACTAACTATTTTAGCATATCATGGTAATATATATTTATACATCTAAAAACATATTTATTTTTTAAACGAATTTTCTTTAAAAACGACACTATTTATCAACACTAACCAGAACACCCTTTCTTCAATCTTGGATAAGTGGGGGATGAATGGTAATTTTTTCAAGT
>JAEIOE010000082.1 GCA_016342455.1 Mycoplasmatota bacterium
GATGATTATTAGATATTTTATAACGATTTATTTGGAGTATTTAGAGTAAAAGAAGAAACTACATTTACGAACATGGGTTGAAATTGATTTTTTTTATTTGAACAGCATTATATGTTTGACCATCGAAGTCGAATGTAGAATTAGCAAAAGTTGAATCACTGTCACGAGACAAATCCCCATTATCAGATTCAAAAATTATTGAGGCGTCTCCCATTGAAAATTCCACACAAACAGGATGATCACATCCATCACAATCATTATCACAACCATCGCAGTTAAAGCAACTTCCATTTTTTACTCCGTTCTCGGTACAATGGTAGCAATCACTGTTATCGACACAATTATCACATATACATCCATCGCAGTTTTCACAGGGAGAAGAACAATCACTACAGTCGTAATAAGTTTCTCGATTAAAACCATTTGACATTAGTAACTGTTTGATTTTGTAATATTGCATTGTTATACCTTCGATTCTAATATTATATCAAAAACTTTTTCTATTGGTACAGTAAATTGGTATTGGGAATAACTTTCACAGAATCCACACTGATCTGAAGTGGCCACTTTTATTCAACTGTCTATTTTATAGGTACCAGTTTAAAGCGGCCCCCCCCTTGATTATTTCCCCTTGCATCCAATTGCTCCCTAGCTTCGAATAAGTCCCTTGCAATCTCATCGGTAAGGGTGGACTTTTGCGGAACATATACTATAAAAAGAGTTTTTTTGAGTCCCTAAAGGGAAGAGTTTTCGTACACTATAAGAAAGAGTTTTCGGAGTCCCTAAAGGGAAGAATTATCGGACACTATAGGGGAGAGTTTTCGTTCTTCCCTAATAAAATCAATTAAATCCAAGAGGCTATCTAAATTATAGTTCTCTTCTACGTAGATTAATCTGATTCCATTTTCTTCACATAGAACCTTCTTGCGTCTATCCCTTTCAATTGTTTGAAGGAAGGTTTCCTCTCCACCAAAATAGTCTATTGGCTCAAAATGTTGTCTACCTTGGTATTCAATACCAACTTCTAGGTAAGGGATGAATATATCGAGATGCTGTTTGCCAAGAAACTTTGGGCTAGCATGTTGAAAGACTCTTAATGGTCTTAAGTGCTTCTCAACTTCGTAGAACAAATTAGTTTCAGAAATCCATCCTTCATTCACGGCTGGCAAATTTCTTGCATTACGCACCATGTTTTCAGCAAGACGGTAATAATCATTTATGATGGTATTCAACTGAACGACATTGTGAAACATAACACCTTTGAACTTTATTACTTCAGGATAGTTCTCGCTTCTAATATTTTCTAATCGTTGCTTTTCAAGCGACTCCATATTTTTATCATAATTTCCGAAGTACGCACCAATTTCTTCGATAGTTTTTACTGGAAAAGCTTCATGATAATCAGTTTGTCTATATTCATATGAATTATTAAGAAGGAGCTTACTAAAATTGCGACAATATCTAGAATTATCTCTGCGGAATTTATAGTAGTACTTCAGAATTAGATTCTCAGGTTGTTTATGCCTCACTTCGATTATGTTAGAAAGTTCATCAACTATTGCCTCAAAATTATCGTATCCAAATTTAGTTAGCTTGATGTTGGGAAACATAAAAAAATAATCAGAATAAGTAAATTCACCCTGATCAAATATTTTTTGGTTTAAATAGTAAGTGTTATCAACATGAATACTTGGCTTTTCAGCAAAAAGAAAATCCCAAGAGTACAAACTCCCGCACCTCAAATAGTTGATGATTTCTTGTTTCTTATTGAATACAATTTCCTTAAATGGCTCATATTTTTCAATATTTACCAATTGAACAGCACACGCATTTCTAATATTCAGAATTATTGAATCCCTAAAACTATCACTTTCCCATCTCTTTTCGTAACCGGCATTAGCATCTAAAAGATTATACTTGTACCATCTGGAATACTTTACATTTCCCCAAAATTTATAGTCTTGGAGTATCTTTGTCATAGTTCTTTTAAAGAACATTACTTCATTACGGGTTTCGCAAGTGCTTATTCTCTTAATGATATGATTGTACTCAACATCGATGAAATTGTCGGTATTTGTAAACGGTTGGTATTCCAATATGAATTCGGAGTAATTCATCACTTTTCAATCCATTAAATCATCGTAAGCAAATTCATATCCTCTTCCATCTACTTCAAAATCATAATTTGTAATTCTGTTTTCTCTTTCTGTAACATGAAATTTTAATAAGTCATTTTTTAATAAGAGGTTATGTAATGAATTGGCATAATCGCCAACAAGGCTAATTCTATCCGATGAATTTGAACCGTACAGATCATATACTTTACCAGTTTCATCTTTTACTGAAATGTCATATTTTGTTGTTGAATAGCTTTTAACAGGATTGCTTCCATCATATTCAAAAAGTTTGAATTGAATCTCAGCTCTGTCATCAATGATGAAATACACACGTAAAGGAGATTTGCTTGTAGCTGAATTGCTAAACTCTCCAGAAATTTTTCCACTATTGGTTAGGTATGAATTGTTTGTAAGATCTCCAAAAGAATCAACATAATATTTTTGTTCCCAAGCAATATGGAGTGGTCCTGTTGCCCCTGCTTCAATAAGAATTTCCTTTATCTCAGAAGGAGCTTGACTTAAAACCGTACCTAAATCATTTTTAGTGTTAACTTCTGCACCTGCATTCAATAACAAATGTGTTACTTCTTCAACATTGTGATTATTGTATAGTATCATTCTTCTTAGAAATAATGCCATGAGCGGAGTGCTCCCTTTTTTGTTTGGAAGATTCACATCTGCTCCTGATTCAATTAGAGTTTTAATAATGTTAAGATTTGGGTTAAATATTGTAGCTCCATAAAGTGCTGTGTCGCTATCTTTGTCAATACTTGTTGAATTTGGATCTGCGCCTGATTCGATCAACCTTTTTAGAATTTCAACATTCTCATTATAAGTGGCGGATATTATAAGTGGTGTCCGCCCAAGTGTATCTGTTTTATTAATATCTGCTCCATTCCTTATAAGCAGAGAGATAACTTCAGGATTGCTTGATTTAAGAGCAGCCCACAATAAAGGGGTGAAACCTTCATCATTTATTCCTGTTAGGTCAATTTTTGAAACCATTGCTTGTTTGATATAATCAATTTGATTGTTCTCTATCGCGTCAAATAGCAAAGAAATTGTGAGAGGTTTGAGATCAGTTTCTAGGGCTGGTTCTAGTGTTGGTAATGAAAAAGGCTCCGGTTCTGGAGCAGGTGCTATAATTTTATCAGTCGTTGGTAAAGGCAACCTATATTTTAGATCATTCATATCTACATATTCTATTGGAACAATAAAAGACAAGTACTCAATATCTGCTTCTGTGAGGTTTGAAAGAAGGATATACTTGATATATTGTTGAATGCTCTTAATCTGTCCCAAAGATAGATTAAGTATAGTCTCATCAATCTTAAGTTTCAGATTTTTGCTTTCTGAAATCTTTCTCAAATCACCTCTTCTCAATTCAGTTAACAAGAAAGCAAAAGAAAAAAAGCTGTCACTAAATAGATTGTCATAAATATCTGGGGTATCATCAAATAAGCGGATTTCTTCTTCGTCAGCAATAAATGTCAAGACACTATCGAAGTACAAATTATTGATTGATTGGTGGTAGCTATAATTGAATTCTAATTTTCCTCTTAGATTCCCAGAATCTATAAAACTTACCATTCGGATACTCGTATTATCATCCAATTCTGTTTCTGATGAAACTGTATAAAAGCCAGAGCTATATTCGGTATATTTATAAAACCTGTACTGCCTTATCCCCTTCAACACCTCTTCTCTAAATTCTTGATCTATTGTCTGTATTGATTCACCACCAAAAAGAATTGAAGCTTGAAATAGGATAACTAGCAATATCAGTGTTTTGATTTTCATGCTCATAGCATAAGTCGATATAATTCAAAAATCAACCTTAATAAGAATCACAGCCTCCAATCATCCTCATCGCATTCAATGACTACAGGGTTTCCCTTGTATCCTTTCCGCTCCTGCTTATGCTCCACTACAGTTCCATCATTCTCAGCCTCATAAAATAGCAAAAAGTTTGGAAAATAAAACATCTTTTTAAGTACACTATCAGTATAGAGTATTAAAAATATATCTGGAAAAGAAATATAGATATATTCTTCTTCCTTTTAAATCCTTTTTATTCCTCCTCATTCAATAAAAAAGGTTTTCTTTGAACAACTAACTATTTAAGAAAGGACGAATCTAAAAGGAGAAATTATGAAAGAAGAGATTGAAAATATTATTCCAAAACAGATCTGGTTCACGCTGAAAGAAGTTTGTTCTCTGAAAAATCTTGGTTATAAAAATTCTTGTAATAAGAAATATCTTCAACCAAATAAAGGAATTCCAGATGGGAAAATTGGTGGCAGGAAGATGTGGAATAGGGAGACGGTTCTTGAATGGGTTTTACAGACTGATAGTGAGATTTTAGATGATAGGGGACGAAATAATGCTTTTTAACCCTCCTAATAAAATATCATTGAAACCTAGAGGACCACATATAGTCATCCAAGGCTTAGCAGGAACTGGAAAAAGCTTTAAGATTGATGAGATTATTACAGATAAACTTAATAAAATAGAAATCCAACAGCGGAATGTTCTAGCTCTAACTTTTGATAAGAAACTAACAAAAAAATATCATGATGAATATTCATGGTCAAATAAAGAAAATACTTTTAATGTTCACTCATTTACCTTCAGTGTACTGAAGTCATTAAATCTTTTGCCTGCAAATTTTTCTATTAAATATGATGATAATGAGAATCTTAGTTCTGCTGATTTTGATGTTTTGATCTCAAAATTTCTTAAACTTCCAAATGATATTATTATCTCAAGTGAAATGTATTCATACGTCAAAAAAATTAAAATTATTACAATAGATGAGATTCAGGATTTTAGAGACGATTATATTGAAGTAGTAAAGAAAATAATTGAACTTGGTGAAGATCCTCTAGTGATTATTGCAGGAGATGAAAATCAAAAAATATATGCCTTTCAGGATAAGCATAGTAAAAATAAGCTTTCTGAAGTGTTGAAAGAACCTAATCTATTATTTGGAGAAGAGGAATATGAAAATATTATTCTGAATATTAATCGTAGGGCAGTGAATCCTACTTTTAGCCCATTTCTAAATGGGTTTCTAAAGAATACTGGAAATATAGATGATAATCTTCTTTACAAACTAGAAGAAAATGCTATAACAGGAAAATTTACTGGAAAACCTCTCATCAAATATTTAAAGAATATGGATGATGAATATGATTTTCTGGAGAAGGAATTATCAAAGATAGATTTCAATAAATATACAGTTTCTATTTTGGGTAGAAGTAAAAGGAATATAGAAAGATATAAAAAACTGGCTGAGATCTTTCCAAAGGTTCAAATATCAACTGTCCATAAGGTTAAGGGAAATGGATTTGATTACATATTCTATGTAGAGTTCTTATATAATCCTGAAGAAGATGAAGGGATAAAAACAATTCTTTATACAGCTCTTTCCAGAGCAAAAAGGAAATTGTTCATAACCTCTTCATTTCCTAAACCTCCTGTTGAGAATTTAAATAGGATTTTCACAGAGGGAACTTATGATATTGTTGTTACACAACCTAAAATTTGTAGAAAGTTTCCTATAAGAAAGAAGATAGAAAAAAATACAAATTTCGGTATAAAGAAATTGAAAGGAAACTTTCTAGATAGCTTTGTGATTAAGATAAAGTTACAAGATTGCCCATTTACTCCATTTGTGAAGCAAGGGAGAACTGTAAAAAACAAATACACATCTAGTATGAGAAGAAAAACTATTGATGGATTAGAGTTTAGTATTAGTTTTCATCATGGATCTCAACAATATTTCTTTAAATTCAAGAATCTTAATTTGTTAAAGAAAAACAAGTTTTCTGATAGAGAGAAGATTTATTATTGTGTAAATGAAATTATTCAATTCTTTGATTATAGAATAGATATAGAGAATCTAGAGATACAAAGTAAGCTTCATACCAACACGTGGGTACACCTCACCTAGCCATTGGATTAGAATGGCTTAGGTAATGCAAGAGTA
>JAEIOE010000083.1 GCA_016342455.1 Mycoplasmatota bacterium
TATACTTGAAAAAATTACCATTCATCCCCCACTTATCCAAGATTGAAGAAAGGGTGTTCTGGTTAGTGTTGATAAAAAAAAGAGTAAATTTACTCTTAATTTATATTTTTACATTTAAATGAAGTTTAATATATTAATTCTTAAGCTTTTAAATGCTTTGTTATTACTTCTTCTAAAATTTTCCCGCCTGCATAAATTAGATTTCCACAGCCTGTACCTTCTTCTTCATACATAACTTTTAGTGGTGTGCAATCTTGTGATTTTAATTCCGTTTTAAATCTTTGTTTAAATTCAACAATTGCTGGTTTTAACTTTGGACTATTTTCTTTGTTGTCCACTGTAAATAATAGACTAAGTACAGCAACCCCGCCAGTTACTACACCACAAGTTTCACCTTCAAACATTCCGCCACTAAATCCAGACATCATTTTAAAAGCTTTTTCATCTAATCCTAAATGATAGAATTCATTTCCTGCATAAAGCATTGTTTCACTACAACTTAATTTGTAGTTTTCCTTGTTCCAAAATTTTCTTAATTCTTTTTGCATAATTTTCACCTCGAATTTTATTATATCACTTTGAAAATTAAATTCAATGAAAATTATTGACTTTATTCCGTTATTCTTTTAAAAGCATTCTTATCCAAATGCATAAAAACCACTTCCGAATCATTCTTCATGTTTTTAAAAAATTGTTCGCTGAACGCTTCGTAAAGAGACAAAGCAATTTCTTCAGAACTTGCTTTTGCTAATACATATTCTTGATAAGTAAGAACTGATGTAAGTACTGACCCTTCAAGGTTAATAACTCCCTCTATATCTCCGCTATAAATAGTACCTGAAAGCATTACTCCCAAATATTCATCAACTGAAATCTCTAATCTATCAGGTAACTCAACAATCGTATCATTATAGTATAAAGTTTCATCATTATCGACAAGTTGTAGTGAGTCCCATTCTTCAATGTACTTAAGGTTATATTTTACAAACAAATTACTATTATCAATAATTTTATATAAGAAGTCTTGATTTTCATATTTAATAATCGTGAAATTGGAGAATTCTCCATCAATATTTCTAAGAGATGTATAGGTTTCCGTTTCTGGATCGTAATTATAAATATAGTATACTAAGTTATCACTAGAATTATCTATTTTACAACTAAAGAACGTATCTTTCTCAAAATCTCGGTACATTCGATAAAGCCCTGTAAATTGACCATCATGACTATAATATAATAACATGTACTCAAAAGAACCTTCTGAATAAATACTATCCACATGTGAACTATAGTAATTTTCATCACAATCATAAGACACAAAAGAAGTTTCAACATACAATAAATCATCTAGTAAGGAAAGATAGGCGAATGTTCCATTAACCCTTCCTAAATCATCTAATTTATAATGTATTATATACAATTCATCATTATTCATTTGAATAGTCACTTCACCAAAATTAGAATAAGTACCTCCTAAATTAATAGTTTCTCCCTCAATAATATTACTGAGATATTCAAGTGATGTTATTAATGTATAAGCTCTTGATATACTATCTGGTACCACTTCATAAAATGTTAGTCCCGTAGTGGGTATATCTAAATTAGTAGCCGATATGGGATATTGAACATTTAAAAGTGATGCATCTTCTTGAAAAATATACTCACTTAAGGTAGTTTTAAATCTCTCCATTTGAGTATTTATTTCTGAGGATGTATTTATATTTTTATTCGTAAAAGAACTCAATCGATCAAATTCTAAATTATTTGACTGATTACAAGCTCCCAATAATAGTATTATTCCAATCATGAACAAAATCATCGTTTTTCTCATATCGCTACCTCTTTCATTTTACTTGTTATAATACTTCTAATGTAATCTGTTTAACTGCACACAACGTCATCTATCGTATAACCGTTTAAATCAACAGTTATACTTTGAATTACTATTTCACTTACTGGGGTGTCAGAACTATTAGTAGCTACTACAGCTAATTCATCTAATATAGAGAATCCACTAATCAATCCACCGAAAGCTGCGTAATTACCGTCAAGAAAAGAACTATCTTCATGTACGATAAAGAATTGGCTTGTAGCACTATTCTTAATTGTTGTTCTAGCCATTGAAATTACTCCTCGAGAATGAGATAAATTATTAGATACCCCATTTGATGAGAATTCCCCTTTGATTGAGCAATTTGTTTCTGATACTATTCCCCCTTGAATCATAAAATCTTCAATAATTCTATGAAAAGTAGAGCCAGAATAATCTTTATCTTGAATATATACAATAAAATTATTTACTGTGTTTTTAGCAACATCAGGAAACAATTGTAATTTCATTTCTCCAACCCCGTTTACCTTGATTGTTACAACTGGGTTATCGTCACTTAAATAGGAAGCATATGGCAGAGTAGTTAAGTCTACATCATCTTGAGTATTTCCTCCGCATCCTGTTAAAGTTAATACAAGTATTAATAATAAAGCAAAAATATTTAATCGTTTCATAAATTTTCTCCTCCAAGTAAATTGTTATCTTTTCTATTGTATCATTTTATAAGCTCTTTAGTAAAAAAAAGTCAGATTTCTATCCTGGTGAATCGGAAGTGTAATGCCAAAAGCAATATTCGCTTTAAAAATATTAAAAAAAGGAATGACATGAATTGGTCATTCCTTTACTATTTAAAATATTCTAATTAACCAGTTATGCTTTTACTACAAGATTAATGATAAGGCTACGCCGATTATACCCAATATCGCTAAAACAGCAACTGCTCTTTTAGGCATTTCTCCGCCATTACTCATTGCTTTACCAAACATACCAAATACTAATGGGTGAATCAAGAAAGGCATTGCAAAAATAAATGATATCAGTGCGATTGAACTAAATGCTGGATTAACAGATTCGAACATACCGCCTTGAACAGCTGCGAATAACCCAAAGTGAGATATTGCAGAACTATTTGCCATAGCGGCACTTTCTAAGTCCATACCAGCAAAATGAAGTAATAAGAATCCACCAAATACAGCAACTAATTGCCAACCTATCGAGAATAAAACTAAACCTTTAATCTCTTGCTTGTCCTGACCTTTTGCATCTCTAAGTGTTTTAAGCGCAAAGTAAGTTAATACACCACCTAACATTACTACCAAAATTCCCGGTATTAATAATAATCTTCTTCTCGTAACACTAATAGCTAAAATCGTGAAAACAAACAAATGTCCAAAGAATGGAATATTTATCATGATTGGTGCACGTTCTTTTGCAACTTCACCTATATCTCCAGCTGTACAAGCTCCCGTTAATCCACTATGTGATAAACTACCCGCCATACCAGGAGCTAAAATATCTACATCATTAGCTTTTCCAACAAATACTAGTAGTGCAATCCCTACAAACATCCAGAATAATTGTCCAAAGAAACCATATGCCATTACTTGAAGCATACCTTCAAGGAAAAAGGCATCAATTAATCTAGTTCCCCCGGTAATAAACACACCAGCTAAAACGATTGGTATTCCGCCAAATAATAGAGCTCTCATCGTAGGTCCGGCTCTCCAATCACTGAAAACCATTCCCAAAGTAGATGAAATAATCATCGCAAAGAAAATTTGTGGTAAAGCAATCAACGGATTAATCCAGTTAGATATTACTTTCCCAACTAATAAAACAGATAAAATAATAACTATTTCAATAATACCTCTCATTAAATAGTGACGCTTGTTTTTAACTTTGGCTTTACTGTCAATTAAAATTAAAGCGACGGCTATACCAAAGAAGGCTAATAAAGGATATGCATTTTGCAATACATCACCAGTTTGATAAACCAACCTATATAGCGACTGAATACCGATTAAGATAAAGAACGCTCTCACTAAAAATATTAGTTGAGTTCCCTTTGTTCCTAAAAGCACTTCATTATCATTTAAAATAACGTCATCTTCTTTTGGAATTTTTGGTTTCCAAAAAGTATTTCTCAGTTTTTGACCACCAACAAAGAATGTCGCAATTAACGCAATAATGGTTGTTGTTCCTGCTAATTGTACAACAGGAAATTCATCTAGTCCCGCAGAGGCTAATCCAGTTAGTTCGAAAACCATCCCCAATGCTAAACCAAACACAACAATAATTAAAATAGGTGAATACTTTGTACCAGATACAACTGATCTTGCTATAAGTACTACAACTATAATTACTGCTAAACTCAATAACAAATGACTAAAAATCTCTAAAATTCCTAACGGCATTTCTTCCCCCTTTTTGATATTACAAAAAGGTGGTCTGTTTAGGCTACCTTTTCCATATATCAAGTTTTCTCATTTTTTTTATTATACTAAAATATTGTTCTTATCACAAGTGACCTGCAATTAATAATCGCTTTAAGCGAAAAAACATTTAAAAAGCCTTGATACAACATCTGTAAAAAGGCTTTATTATCTATTCTATTTTATGTATATAATTATTGCTTACCATTTACTAAGGTGTTCTAAATATTCTATTAAACATTATATGTTGTCGAAGATGTTGTTCCACCTAATCCCGTCCAATTAGTATGGAAAAACTCTCCCCTAGCTTTATCTGTTCTTTCATATGTGTGTGCACCAAAGAAGTCTCTTTGTGCTTGTAATAAGTTAGCTGGTAACGACCCAGTTGTATAGCCGTCAAAATATGATAATCCCGCAGATAGAGCTGGTACAGGAATTCCATTTAAAATAGCTAAGGAAACTGCTTTACGATAATTATTAATTCTTGATTTTATCACTTTTTCAAAATGAGAATCTAAAATTAGATTAGCTAAGCTTGGATTTGTTTTAAATGCAGTATTAATATCATCTAAGAATGCACTTCGAATAATACAACCTCCACGCCATAATAAAGCAATTGAACCAAAATTAAGTTTCCAATTATTTGCTTTCGAAGCTTCTCTTAGTAATACAAATCCTTGTGCATAAGATAATATTCTAGCAACAAATAAAGCATCTTTTAATTCATCCAAAACTGCTTGTTTGTTACCAGCAAACTCGATTTTAGTCTTTGGATAAACAATTTCTGCATGTACTCTTTCTTCTTTTTGTGAGGAAAGACATCTTGAATATACTGCTTCTCCAATTACAGATAAAGGAATACCCTCTTCTAAAGAACTAATCGCTGTCCACTTACCCGTGCCTTTTTGTCCTGCTGTATCTAAAATATAATCTACTACATGATTACCAAATTCATCTTTTTTTGCTAGTATTTCTGCAGTGATTTCAATTAGATAACTATTTAACTCATTATTATTCCACTCTTTAAATACTTGACTCATTTCATCTGGTAACATATTCAATACATTTCTCATGATATGATAGACTTCAGTAATGAGTTGCATATCACCATATTCAATTCCATTATGAACCATTTTAACATAATGCCCTGCACCATCACTGCCAATCCAATCAGCGCAAATATCTCCATTTATAGTTCTAGCTGCAATGGCTTTGAATATTGGCTCCATATGTTTCCAAGCGGCATATGATCCTCCTGGCATAATCGATGGGCCATTTAAAGCTCCTTCTTCTCCACCAGATACTCCAGCTCCAATAAATAATAAACCATGTTCTTCTACATATTTCATTCTTCTCATCGTATCTGTATACTGAGAATTACCACCATCAATGATAATGTCTCCTTTTTCAAGTAATGGTAGTAATGACTCAATCACTTGATCTACAGGAGAACCTGCTCGAATCATCATCATTACTTTTCGAGGTTTTTTTAACATTGAAACAAACTCCTCCAAAGAAGAAGCTAATTCAATGTTTTTATTTTTTGCTCTATTATTTTTAAAGTTATTCACTCTATTTGTATCTATATCGTAGCCAGCAACACTAAATCCTTTTGATTCCATATTTAAAACCAAATTTTCTCCCATTACTGCTAAACCAATCATTCCAATATCTTGTTTTTTCATAAAATCTCCTAACCCTAACTCAGGTAGTGTCAAAAGTTTGTATTTTGACCTACTTTTTTCTTATTTTTATACTCTTCATTTTAATAAAAAAAGAGTAG
>JAEIOE010000084.1 GCA_016342455.1 Mycoplasmatota bacterium
CGTTGTGTGCCATGCAACCCATACCGCACAAAATAAAACGGACAAGTGAAAAATGGAAAACCCAACCCGCAAAGCAAGAGTAAGGCAAGCCCCACGTGAGGGCAAACCCTTCGCTTGCCTCACACATGATTTTTTGCCAACGCTCACAGTGGGTGTAATAGCAGTGTCGCATCTGGATAAATTCAGTATTTACAACACCAAAACTTTTCATAAGTAGATGCGTAAAGAAGTTGAGTAATAAAAAATAAAGACTTTTGATGTGCAAACGACATGGTTTGACGCGAAGTCGTGTTTAATTTGAAATAAAAACGAATAAATAATGAGTGGCCTTAAATTATAAATAACATCCCTATGTATCAGCCAAAGGGGCGATTCATATATTAAAAGGAATAACCGGAACATATTTTAAAATAGGTAAGAAAAAATCTGGCAGAAAAGGAGAACATTAATTTATAGGAAAAAATAGAACGATGATATATTACGGAATTGTAGATAAAATAAAGGATGAGCATGAGAGTGGCATATATGGTAGAAGAGCTCTTTCAGAAAAGGAAGCAAAAAAAGAAGAAAATAATTATAGTGAATATTTAAGTGCTGCACTAAGTATTGTATCATTTATTCCTATAATAGGTATTTACGCTCGGGTTGGCACTGGGGCAGCTGCAGTTGGTATAAACATGTATAATAAATTTAAAGCAAACGCTACTCCAATTAGCTTGCAATACAAACTTGATTCTGCTCAAAGCAATGATTATAAATACATAAATATCCCATGTGCTCCGCTAGATAAGTGTTATAAGGTGAACGATGAATTGTTTTATGGACTTTTTGATAATTTTAATAACAAAGAAAAAGGATTTAAAACAATAATGGAATCTCATGGTGGCTCAACATTAATAATGTTTGAACGTGAAACGTTGCCTAAAACATTTAAGCATTATGGTGGTGAAAATGGAAGGTTTAGCACTGGTCTCTATTGTCCTCACCCAAAGGACTCAAATATTTTGATTCCTTTGGATAATTATAGCGAAATTATTAAATCATTAAAGTTGGAGGAAGTGATTAGAGCTTTCCAAAGTCTGGGAGCGAAGAAAATCATAATAGAAGATAGAACAACGATTAATGCCGACATCAAAGGAAAATATAAAGGAGTTGATTCAAGTACAACGATAAACTTAAATCAAGAGTTGTTACGGGAGAAACAATTCGGTAGGGGTAATATGAATGAAGAAAAAGCCTTAAGTGACAACTTATTTATTCATGATATGCCAAATGTGACTACTGTGCTTCAAGGAAGGACTAGTATGAATCAAATTGTTGAGAAATTTTCAGAAACAGTAGACTTAAGTGCCGGTGCTGATATTAGTGTTCTCGGTTTGTTTGAAGGCAACATGAAAGGGAACTATAAACGCAAATGGTATTTTGACGTTGAATTCTATGATAAAAATTAATTGTAATTATGAAAGAAAATAAATCGCAAGTAGCTAAAGACTATATTAAAAAGGAAGTTAACTCCTTCTGGAGTATTGTCAAGAGTTTTTTTAAAGGATTACTATTGTCAATAGGTATTGGAATTTTACTAGGAATACTATCATCAAGTTTTCTTGTAGGTCTGTTCTTTTTCCTACTTACCATATTGGTGGTTACTATTCGTATCCTTTTTAAACTTTATCAAATAACCAAAACCCATAGGAAAGAACAACGAGAAGTATCAAAAAAGTTGATGGGTGATGAAGTTGGGGATGCAGTTATGGACATAATTGAAACTTCAACTGATGGAAAAAAGGATTGGTCAAAACTAGACGCAGAAGAAGTAGGGCGAAAAATTGTTGATGGAGTAAAGAATAGTCAAGAAATTAAAGATGCGGTAAAACAAAAAATTATTAATAATGGAGATTAAAAACCAACTCCAAAACCACGCCATAGGTCGTTTCACCAACAACCGCACAAAAACATGGATTTTATCGCCTGATATAACATTATCAGGCGATAAAATTACCCACAAGAACAAAACCGACTTTGGTACAATAGACGAAATCAACCGAGTTATTACAATTGACAGACGATTAGCTTTAGAATCCAAAGGCAGGCGCAATCCACTTCTTAGTCATACTGCTCTAGTACCCAATTGCACGTATAAAATAACAGATGCCGATAACGTGCATTGGTTTATGACCGATGAACAAGGGCGCACTATCAAAACCAAACATTGGGTAAAAGACATTTATCGTCAACGTTTGAATGATGAACAGACCAAAGCCCTGATGTGTAAAGACGAAGACACAAAACCCAATACGCCACGAGAAATAAACGACGAAGGCGGCCATATACTGGCCGATTCGGCTGGCGGATTACCCGAGAGTATTAATATCTTCCCACAAGCATACCGTGTTAATCACAGCAAAGAGTGGCGTGGACTAGAAACGCAAATAAAAAATGCAATTTTAAATGGCGACAATGTGCATGTCGAAACAGAGTTCAGATATAATGATGCTTGCAAACGGCCTGAAAACTATACTTATTACTTAACTGTTAACGGCAGTCAGTCTAGGCATGCATTTGATAACAGAAACCTAACGCTTGATGAATTAAAAATATGAGGTGTCTTTTTCTATTAATATTTTGGTGCTTATCCATTTGTAGTATATCTGCTCAATACGATAAACAACGTAAATTAGTCACTTTACCACCCAATGCAAATGTACCGCAAGTATATGATGGTTGGGAAAACATGTCGCATATTAAAACAGATGCAAAAACCTCTTATCATTACGAATACGTCATAGAAGTAATTACTGGAGAAGGTGCTGTTCAGTCTGTTTCGGAGCGTGGTCGATTTGAAGCCACCATATCGCAAATTGATGATGATACTTATGAGTTTTTAATCCTCGATTATTCACGTCAAAAAGAACGTCGTATTCTGGTTGAGCAATTATCCAATAATGGTGTTCGCACCTATTCCAACGATGATGATATCATTATTACCACCACCATTACTCCCAAGTTAATGACAACGGGCTATGGCAAAAATAACGGCAGTATACTTATCAAAACCGAAACGGGGATAGCTGAATATATTTTACATGCCCCAAACCCTCAGCGTATCAATTTTAAAGAACGATACAAAGAAGAACTTCCATCTGCTGAGAGCATTTATGTAGAAGAAAAGATTAAGGAACTTAACGATTACGAAAAGAAATATGGCAAGCTTATCTCTTCGTCACGTTCCGGCCAACACTGGGTAAAAACCTATAAAAGAAAAGGAAAATACTACACCGTTTATTCATCGGGTGTGGTTGAGCAGTATTAAAAATTAAACTTTTTATTACCGCGACACACCTTGTCGCTTTGTCGTTTCATCTTGCGGTAGTATTAATTTAAAAACTTAACAGATGAAAGTACTTAAAGTAACAGGAGTTGTGTTTGCAATCGTATTAATTATCCAGATTTTCAATGTTATTCTTTCTGAACCGTCAGGTATAGAAGTGTCAGACAAGCGGCAAAAAGAAATTAACGAATTTAATAATTATCGAAAAAGAGCTGAAGCTGGGCCTAGTATAGAAGACCCTAACCATATCACGTTTCAGTCGAAATATGACAGCGTAAAAGTGTATAATGCCAATGAGTTTACAACCGATGGCAATAATAAAACCACCTTTATCATGAGTGGAACAACATTTATCCGTTCAATTACAGTACTAGTTGATGAAGCTCCTGTAAAGACCTATCACTTCAAAGGCTGTGCAGTTCAATATAAAGCTGTTGCTGCAAATCGACGAGACTGGGTACAAGATGAAGGATACCGAGAATTTATTCCTGAATTACACGATGCGAAATACAAAGAGCGATTAATTAAGTGGTTTAGCAACACCAATAATTGCTTATACGGCGAAAAGTATATGGCCAAATATGTAAAAAACAGTTCGGAAATAATGGCTCATTTAGGTTTAATAAAATAACGAGTAGCGATGTCAAAACGAGAAGCAATAGCACGATATAGCCTAATCATTAATAAATTAAGGAGGCGACCAGCCTCCTTTGAAGAAATTCTTGATTACCTAAAGGCCGAATCTGAGATACAGTCATATAACTATGTGGTTTCCAAGCGCACATTTCAGAGAGACTTGAATGACATTCGCTCACTTTATGGAATCGAAATCACTAATGACAAACGAAATAATGTTTACTACCTCAATCAGCAGGAAGGCACAGTCATTAATGAACGTATTCTTGAAGCCTATGATACATTTAATGCCTTAAGTTTAAACGACCGTATTGCAGAGCATATTCAATTTGAAAAGAGAAGTGCTTTAGGAACAGAACATCTGTTTGGTCTTTTACATGCCATAAAAAACAGTGTTCAAATCCACTTCAGTTACCAATCTTTTACTGATAATAGTAAACCTTCAACAAGAAGTGTTGAACCATACTTACTGAAAGAATACAAAGGCAGATGGTATCTCGTGGCTGTCGATAATAAAGACAAGCATATTAAGAGCTTTGCTCTCGATAGATTTAGCGATTTAGAAATTACTAAGTCCACATTTACAAAAATACGAGCAAGTGAAGTTGAACATTACTATGAAAACTCTTTTGGTATTGTTGGCCCCAATCTCAAAACATCACCAGAAGAGATTGTATTGAAGTTCACTCCACACCAAGGTAAATACATTAAGTCTTTGCCATTACACCATTCTCAAATCATCTTAGAAGATGACGAGCAATCGCTAGTCATTCGATTGAAACTACATATCACCCACGATTTTGTAATGGAAATACTGAGTCATGGAGCTAATGTAAAAGTTGTAAGTCCGGTTTCGTTGGTCAACGAAATGAAAAGATTTTACCAGGAAGCACTGGAACAATACCATTTGTAAGCTATAAAAATACACTTGTTGTAGGTACATTTCAATCTGTGTCGCATTTATGGCATTTGAATCAAGTACATCTCCAAATGTGTTGTGTACTTAAGGCTTTGTTCAATGTACTTTTGAATTTGTAGTATGTATTTTAGCATTTGTAACATGTACTTTACCAATTGTAACGTGTACTTTAGCGCCAGTTGATGGTACTTTGCTATTTGTATAAATAATTATACCTTAGACATATATTCATTTTAACTAAATTCTAAAACTATGGCACGTAAAACCTTAGCCGAAAAATTTAAAGAGTACCGTTTATTAATTTTCAACAGCAGTAAGCCTGAAATATTACCATCGCTAGAGAGCTACGGTATGGATAAAGAACACCTAACTAAAGGTGAAGAATTATATAATGTTGTTCAGGATTTAACCGAAAAACAGAAGCTTGAACAGCAGGAAGAAAGTCAGGCATACGATACTTTCTACGAATCAAAAGAGGAATGTGAAAATAATCTTCGCAAGACTCAAAAAATTATTAAAATGGCATCTCGTTCTGATAAGAATCTACAGAACAGATTGAAAGTAAACGACAGTAAGGAGCGCAAGATTGAAGAATGGATAAAGCAAAGCATCGAATTTTACAACCTGGTGCTAAACGAACAGAGTTTTCTAACCTCAATAGCAAAATATAGCCTGACACCTGAAAAGCTTACAGCACAAAAGACTCAACTTAATTCGTTAAAAGATTTGCGAAACAAAGCAATGTCAGAGAAAGGACAGGCGCAAGAAGCAACCCGACTTCGCAATGAGAAGATGGAAGAACTCGAAGATTACTGTTACGAATTAAGGACATTAGCAACAATAGCATTAGAAGACACTCCCCAACTACTTGAGGAATTAGGAATATTAGTTCGTTAATACCCCACGCTCAAAGCAAGCACATTTGCAATTCGCACAGGCCGACCCTCGACCCAATATTGCAAAAGAGCTTGCTTCCCCAATGCGCGAGCAATCCCGAAAAATAAAGCACAGGCACACAACAATAGCTAATAAAGCATAGGCTTGCCGCAGGCGCAACACAAGCCTACAGCTTCATAGCCGAGCCGTTA
>JAEIOE010000085.1 GCA_016342455.1 Mycoplasmatota bacterium
AATTATAACCCGATGATTATGGCTTGAATAAGCCAAAGTCATCGGGTTTTCAAGCTCACAACTGTCAAACTCAGGAGTTGAGTATTTCTATAATACAACAACCAATCAGGTAACAAAAATAAAATCATCTTATAATGGAGCGTATTTTTCAGAGATAGACTATACCTACAATTTAAAAGAAACGATTATTACTGATCAAAATGATGATTTCTTGATATATAAGTTTGATGATTTTGGACATACAGTAAATATCTTAGACAGTGATGGAAACGCTCAATATTATAAATATTTAAACATATTTAGTTCTGAAGATACTAATGGAGTAGAATACTTAATTATTGATGGTGAACCAAACTATATGATCAACCATGCACTTATATCTCAATCGAATCCTCAATCAAATCTTTTTAATCCAATAAACAATCATGGATTTGAGTATGATAGTTCAAGCATGGAAGTCAGCTGGGTTTATGAAGACGATTATGGTGAATTAAGAGAATTAGATAAAGATGACCACTCAGATGAGGTTTCACTTTACGGGGATTATTCTGCTAAACTTAGAGGATACTCATCTGATTATGGGCATTTTGAACAGACAATAATTCTTGACTCAGGAGCATATACATTGACTGGATATGTTCTTAATATGGCTTCAAACAGCAATGTATGGATCGATGTGGATGGAGAAGATTACGGTGGAACAATAACTTATGTTTCAAATGATGAGGAATGGACAAAAGTTACCATCACTTTTGGTGTTTATACTGATGATACTGAAATTACGATTTCTTTGGTCAATCATTCAGTTGGTTTAGCGTATTTTGATAACATTGAAATATATGAAGGATTTATTGATAATCGAACAAACATGATTGACAATGCTTCTTTTGAAATGACAGGAACAATTGAAGACTTACCTGGATGGTTCTTAAGTGACTCGAACTATGTTTCTCGTGTCAATACTGAAATTTTGAATAATGACTATTTTGAAAGCATTCTTGGAGATTATGCAGTAGAAATAGAGGGATCAGGTTTAGAAACAAGATCAGCAGTTACAAGTATTTCTGATTTTCTAGATACTTCAGTACTTGATGAACAAGGGCAACTAGTAATAGGAGCTTGGGCATTCTCTGACGGAACTCCAACGACTATAACTTCAGATGATTACATTGATGGAAATGATAGATTCTTAAGAATTAGAATAGATTTTGTTGATTCAGTAACATATATATATGGACCAACATACGAGAGTACTATTATTAAAAGTGAATATATTGTTTTTGACACATCAGTTGAAGGATGGCAATATCAGTATGCTGAAGTAGCAATGCCTGATGAGAACACATATTGGATTAATGTGTTTATGGAATATAAGGGCGAAGGGTCAGTCTACTTCGATGGACTTCAAATTTTCTATGAAAATTCATATACAAATTACGAGTACGATGAATACGGTAACTTGACAGCTATTCAAACTTCAAGTGGCGATAGAACTGAATACCAGTATGATGAATTAAAAGACTATGCTTCAACACCAACTGAAATTGATTTACCAGATGATACTACTGTTGAGTTATCAGAGAACACAAGCAATTTAATTGACGAGGTTACATACAATAATGTATCATCATCACCAACGTACAACTCTTATGGCCAGGTAACCCAAATGGCTATAGGTGATGAAACGACATATTTCACTACATCCACAGCATACACTCATTTTAGTCAATATACCTTATCAAAAACTGATGAGTTTAATAACACAACGGATTATTATAATGATACTCTTAATGGGTTGCTTGAAGCAATTGAAAATGCTAAGGGTCAAGATACTCATTATATTTATGATAGTGAGGGTAAACTAATTAAGGTAGTTTCTGTGGGTGATTATGAAAACTATTCAACCGGTGAAGAAGATGCCTTGGTTGAATATATGTACGACAGCAAAGACCGTCTATGGAAGATAGTATTGGATGACGATTACTATTATGAAATTGGATATGATAATCAAGGAAGAATTAGTCAGATATCCGTGAATACAACATCATTAATGAGTTATACTTATGAAATGGATGGGACATTTTATACTGATAGACTATCTGAGCAGACATATGGTAATGGGGATGTTCTGAAATTCACATACAATGATAGAAATCAAATTGAGAATATCCAATTCAAAGAATCGGGTGGTTCTTTTGTAACTAGATTCTCATATGAGTATGATGATTTTGGTCGAATCGCAGTGTATAATACATTCGAAAGCGGTACAATCGTAGCAAGTGAATATTATACTTACGATTCAAGCGGGAAACTAATTCAAGCTGTTGATGAAGAAGGAAACATAATCAAGTATATTTATGATGATTCAGGTAATTTAACATCTTTATATTTCGAAATTGATGGGAATCAAGCAACAACAAATTACTCTTACAATGAGTGTTTTGAATATAGTGGTGATGTGTGTGTTCAGACTTCCAGCTTATATGATAATACAGAATATACAACGCAATCTAATCTTGATGTATTGAAAGATTATCACTATGAAGATGATGCCTTATATCGTCTTGAGTATATTAATTTAACATGGAGTACTTTCAATATTCAACAAAACTTTGTATATTCAGGAGACACAACAAGAATTTATGAAATTACATATGAAATTAATGGTACTGGTATTGATTATAAATATAGATATTATTACGATTCTTTAGGTAATATCACAAAAGAATATTACTACGAAGGAACGTCATTGAAACTATACAGAAATTACGAGTATGATGATTTAAATCAGCTCAAAGTAGAGGATAGTAGGGATTACAATTATGGGTCTTCAACACTATCAGACACTAATTTCACAAAATACTATTACTATGACTCTAGAGGCAATAGAACTGATGTAAAAACGTTCCTATATGGTCAAAATGATACAATAACATATACCATTCCTAGTTATTATCAGAATAGTACTGGATATATGGACATTATTATGTACTATAATGGCTACAATGATTATCAAGACATGTATGAACTTGATCTTGGAGAAAGCCCTTCGCTTACATTTACATATTATGATACGACAAACCAAATTTTCGTTAGTGGTTTAACTACAACAATGATATATTCAAACTTAAATGTAAATGAAGAAGGATATTATTACAGAAGATATACAGCAACTGATGGACCATTCTATGATATTGAATTTAAGATAGTATTTAAGGTTGGCGATCCTGTGAATGGTGAAGATAGAGTCCCCCAAGAACATATTCATTATAATTACAGTTCAACATGGGAAGATCAACTTTTAAGCTATGGTGAGATTGAATATATTAATGGAGTTCCTCAAACAGAAGCGACAATTCAAGAATACACATATGATAGCCAAGGCAATCCAACTGAAATTACAAACTTCGTTTACAATGGAACAACCTATGATAGAGCATACTTATCTTGGTCAGGTAGAGAATTAACAACAATTACGATTATGCAAGGATATTCGACTCCTTTGTATCAAATTAGATACCAATACAATGATCAAGGATATAGGACTCAGAAAGCATTTTATACATATTCAGGATATACACCAATCTTAACTCAAACTATTGATTATGAGTTAATTGATGATAAAGTTGTATACGAAACTGATGGAACTTATGGTATACTATACACATATGATTATGACGGAACGCTGATTAGTTTCAACTATGATTCAGATATAAGCAATCAAAATAGTGGCTCTGAATATCTCTACATCCGTAACCAAATGGGTGACATTACTCATATCGCGACTAGTGATGGTACTGTTGTTGTTCATTACATTTATGATGCATATGGTCAAATTACTGATACTGATATTACAACTGGATACAGCGCAATAGCTAATGCGAATCTTTATAGATATCGCGGATATCGATATGATTCGGAAATTAGCATGTATTATCTAAACAGTAGATACTATAATCCTGAAGCTGGTAGATTTATTAACGCAGATGGTATATTTGGCGAGGTAGGAAATATAAAGTCTACAAATATGTATATGTATTCTAATAATAATCCAATTATGTATGTAGATACAACTGGAGAATGGGCGATATTTGCTGCGTTAGCCTCTATTGGACCTGTTGGATGGATTGCTATTGCAATAGTAGTAGTAATTGCAGTAGCATATGTATCTACTGATTTGCTTGATCCCGTTGTTGATACTTTAGATAATGTTACTACTGATATCATTAATGGTGCAAGCGATATTGTTCAAACGGTAAAAGAAAATATTGAGGTTGCTGCTATTGATGCAGCATTTACAATAGCGGCTACAATGGGAAAAAATCAAGAAACAAGATATTGGTCTGCATCTCTAGGAGGAGGTATAATCAATATTGGAAGGTCACTGACATATCAAGAAGCAGTAACAGAATTAGCTGCTGGACGAAATGTGATTTGCAGGTTTAGTTGGGAAGCAAGAGCTGCGGCGACTGAAGCTGGTGCAGGTGTAGAACCTCTGTTTCATCTAGCTCATCGTACTGGTTTCGGTTATTATGATCATTATCATGTTGGAAATCATATTGGCAAAGCTCATTGCTGGTATATTTACTTCTAGGAGGGGTATAAAATGGTTTATATTGTAGGAAACATAAAAGACAAAAAATATGATTTATTAATTAGATATTTGTATACAAAGTGTAATAAAATAACGTTCTTTATTACTGATTTTTCAATAAAATTGGATAAAGCAAACATAACAAAATATCATTTTGGGAAGCCGATTGTTAGTTTAGACGAACATGAATTAAATCCATCATTTTTGGAATATATCAACCTAACAGAAAAAAAAGTACCCGTAACTATGAAAAATGTATTAAGAAAGTATTTTGATTTTAAGTATCCACATACTGTTTCTGATAGACTTATATTGGTTTATGAGATAAAGTTTACAGAAGAAGTTCTATATGAGCTAATTAACATTAATAGAGACTTATATAGTTTTAATTATCCAGATTTACCTGAAGACATATGTTTTTATTCTGAAGACAGAATATTGGTATCTACAATTTGCCATGAAGAAGAATGTGTGATTGAAATGCATGAAGATGAAACAGTAACTGATTTAATTAAAACAAACGAGTTTGCAGAAAGTGATTTTATATATAGGAGAGATATTAGTTAGCCAAGTTTTTGGTCTAGGTTTTGCTCTTTGGAGGATTGGTCGTATGGTGGACTGGTGGTAAGCGAGGAGATAAATTAATGAAAACATATAAGGTAATAACATTAGGCTTATTTATTTTGACTTTGGTGTCGTTTTTATTGCTAATATTGTTTGAAAGCATTATTTATGATTTTGTAGCATATTCATTGCTAGGTATTACTTCCATTAATTTTATAGTATGGAAAATAATTGAGTCAAAAAGAGGAACTAGTAAATAGTAATATGTGTATTACGACATAGCAATTGAAAACATTACATATTTTAGAAAAGAATCAAATTCTAAAACTACCGGTAGTACATGTTTCAAGTTTTAAGGGCAAGATCTTCAAAAATCTTGCTCTTTTCTTTATTTAATAGGAAATTGTATTTGAAAAAATGAAATAAAGAAAAACTAGAAAAAGCCTACGAGAGTAGGTTAGGGG
>JAEIOE010000086.1 GCA_016342455.1 Mycoplasmatota bacterium
ATCTCCTTTTTATTATTATACTATCTTTTCTTCTTTAAGGTGGTACCTATGTGTCCCACTTTTTCATAGCAGTGCACAAATATTAACACTGTATAAGTGAACACCCCCTACAGAATCGCTGTAAGTGGTGTTTTTCTATAGGGGGAACCAAATTCCATCCTGGTGGAAATTGACGGATTTTAATTGTTTTTAATAGAAATAGGAAACTGTAATTCGCAACAGAATGATTAATCCATGTTAATTATTGCTATATTCATATGTATATTTGTTGAATTATTGTTAAATATTGTTGTAATCGTGTAAATAGTTAGGTAATCGTGTAAATGGTTGAGTAATCGTGTAAATAGTTGAGTAATCGTTAAAAGGTTGAACTCACAGAGCATAAAAGCCCTGCAAAACTTCTACTTTGAACATCTTCCGGACATATGGAATTTGGAATATAGGGAGAAAACGCCCTTTCTGCAAAGAAAAAAGGCTTGACACAATTGTATCAAACCTATGCTTGTTATATGGTGCGGCTAATGAGATTTGAACTCACACGCCCGTTGGGCACTACCCCCTCAAGGTAGCGCGTCTACCGTTCCGCCACAGCCGCATGGAAACTATTTTCTAAATTTAGAAAACTGTTGAATTCCATTTGAAAATTGTGGTGTATTTTCTCCTTGAATCAATGGCATAACATAATCTATAAATTCTTGAGTTACTCCATTGCCTTTTGCATTAATCATTGATTTTGGCATCTTCTTTTCTGTATTCGCACACAATAAAAGATCATGTAACTTATATTCTATTTTATATGGATCCTTAGAAACTCTATTCATTATTACCATCAAATCTGTTTTTTTATTTATTGCCGCTCTTACAGCTGCTTTTCCAACTTCTATTGCTTCATTTACGTCCGTTAAAGATTGAATATGACTTGCTGCACGTTGAGTTGAACCAAATTCAACAGAACGTGAAGGAATACCTAAGTCAGATGATACTGAAGTTGCAAGTTTTGAAGCAACTCCTCCTAATTGAAAATGACCAAATGCATCTCTTAAGCCTGAACTAGACGAAATAAAAATTCCGTCAGCGTTTTGAATCCCTTCAGAAACAGCTACTAAACACTGCTTCTTAAGATCATATACTTCACTAACTTCCTTTTTGAATTTATCAATAGAGAAAGGAATTTCTGGTAAATAGATTAAATCTGGACCAAATCCGCCAACGTTAGCTATCGCTGATGCTGCAGTTAGCCAGCCAGCATGACGTCCCATTATTTCAACTATTGTTACTTTTCCATTTGGATAAGCTAACATATCATAAGAGATTTCCATCATCGTATTCGAAATAAATTTAGCAGCACTCCCATAACCAGGAGTGTGATCAGTAAATGGTAAATCATTATCAATGGTTTTTGGAACACCAATGATATAACATTCATAATTCACTTGTTTCATATAAGCTGCAATTTTAGAACAAGTATCCATTGAATCATTTCCACCATTATATAAGAAATAGCGAATGTTGTGTTTTCTAAAAATATATAATAATCTTAAATAGTTTGTATCATCTTCTCTGAAATCAGGAAGTTTAAATCTTACAGAACCAAAAGCTGATCCTGGAGTATGTTTCAATAATTCTATTTCTTCTTCTGATTGTTCGTTCACAAAAATAAGGTCTTCATTTAAAGCCCCTCTAATACCGTGTTTCATCATGATGATTTCATCGATGAAATCCTTATGTTTTCTTGCTTCTTGGATCACTCCATAAGCAGAAGCATTAATAACTGATGTTGGTCCACCAGATTGTCCATACAATAAATTACCCTTTAACTTAGCCATGTAATCAACTCCTACAATTTAATATAATAACATATTTTTATTAAAAATATGCAAAATATTTCACATAATAAAGTGTTTTTTATGATAATATATGTATATAATAGGCAAAAAAGGATGATATATATGGCAAATATTAAAGATGTTGCTCGACAAGCCGGTTGTGGGATAGCAACTGTTTCAAGAGTGATTAACAAATCTGGCTATGTTAAAGAAGAAACCAGAGTTAAAATTGAAAAGGTAATTAATGAACTTAAATACCAACCTAACGAGATAGCTAGATCTATGACTCGTCAAAAGAATCACATAATAGCTTTCATATTACCTAACTCAAAACACCTCTTCTTTGGAGAATTACTTTATCATGTTGAGGAAGAGTTATTTGATTATGGCTATAAACTAATGCTATGTAATTCCTCGGAACAACTAGAAAAAGAAATCATTTATTTAGACATGTTAAAGAATAATAGAGTTGATGGTGTCATCCTACTTACAAACAATGATGTGGAAAAATATTTAAATAAAACCCTACCAATCGTTTCTTTTGACCGATGGTTCCAAGATGTACCGTTAGTAGCCAGCGATAATTATCAAGGCGGTATCTTAGCCGCAAAAGAATTACTTGATAAAGGCTGTAAGAAACTAATGTTTATCGGAGATGACGCACAAGGTGACTTCACGGATGTTATCACTGATGTTTCAAAAAGAAGACTGGGTTTCATTGACCATCTAAAATCTCAAGGAATCAACGATGTTATCAATCTTGAATATCCACTACAAAACTATTTTGTATCAGAAAATCAATTTGAACATTTATTAACACCCTATCCTGATGTAGATGGAATTTTCTGTATATCTGACTCTGTTGCATATACTATTATTAAAGTATTAAAAAGCAAGGGTAAAAGAGTTCCTGAAGACGTTAAGGTTATAGGATATGATGGCGGTAGATCATTTAATAACTTAGGAAAAAATATTACTTCTATTAGCCAAGAACCAGAGATTATTGCGAAAGCAATTCGAAAACTACTATTAAATTTCGATGTAAATAATAGCAACAAAAAAATCATTGTACCTGTAGTACTAAAAAAAGGTGATACCACATAGTCACCTTTTTCTTTTTTTATTTTTTTTAAATTAATAATTGACAGCGTTTTCATAAAATGATATAATTATGATATGTTGACATGGAAAGGTTTTCATGTTTTTCCATTAAAAAATAAAATAAAACTTCTATTTTGCTAACTTCATGTATACACAATAGTTTTTTTATTAAAAATTAAGGAAAGGTTTCCACATTGAGGTGTAACTATGATTTGGGATGAAACATTAACTACTTCTAAAAAATCTCTTGATGTTTTGCTAATTGGTGAAGTATTAATAGATGTTATTCATAATCAAGTTACCAATAAGACGGTGGAAATTGTAGGCGGTAGTCCTTACAATTTATCTAAAAACCTAACTAAATTAGGAATAAATAACATATTTTACGGTTCTATAGGAAACGATCGTTATGGAGAAATGATAACTGATGACGTTCTATTTTATGGAATCAATGCAAATATCTTAAAAACAAATAAAAAAACTTCTTACGTTTTGTTAAATCAAACAAGCGATTCTCCTAATCCTTTATTTTATCGCGACGCCGACAAGTTAATTAACTACGATGAAAATCTAGTTAATGACGCTATGAAAGCAAAAATTCTTCATTTTACTTATTGGCCTTTATCGGATGAACCTAGTCTCTCCACTATTTGTTCTCTTGCAAAAAAGGCCAAAGATCATAACGCTTTAATCTCTTTTGATCCAAATTACCATAAAGATATAGATACTTTAGGAAATGGATTAGAAATAATTAAAGATTTAATACATATAGTCGATATAATCAAACCGAGTTTAGATGATTCTGAAAGATTGTTCGGCAAACTAAGCATCAATGAATACCTAGATATCTATCAAGGCCTTGGTGCTAAATTAACTATTTTAACATTAGGACAAGATGGATTAATTGCGAAGTATAAAAAAGAAACAATCAAAATGGATTCTCTTGCAGAAGAGATTGTAGATTCTACCGGAGCTGGAGATGCTTTCTGGGGCGGTTTGTACTCAGGAATTCTATCTGGACTTTCCATTAAAGACTCACTTACACTTGGCTTATTGTGTAGTGCAGAGAACTTAAAGACAGTTGGTTCTAACATGAACATACCTAAATTAAACGAACTAATAGAAAGATTAAGGAAATAGTAATGTATATCGTATTTTTGAATCCCCAGGGAAATTTTGATAAATCTGATTCTTTTTGGACTGAGCACCCCGATTTTGGAGGACAGCTAGTTTACGTAAAGGAAATAGCAATAGCAATGGCTAAATTAGGTCATAAAGTAGATATTATTACAAGAAAATTTGAAGATGATAAGTTAAACGTTTTCACTGAATCATTCGATTATTACGAAGGACAAGATAATGTAAGAATTGTCAGAATCGAATGTGGTGGTTCTAAATTTCTACAAAAAGAATTGTTATGGGAACACTTGAATGAGTGGACTGATAACATTATTACATTTTTTAAAGAACAAGATTTGTTTCCCAACTTCCTAACTGGACATTATGGCGATGGCGGGCTTTCTGCCGCAATGCTTAAAAAGAAAACAAATATACCTTATTCTTTTACAGGACATTCCCTAGGAGCTCAAAAATTAGAAAAACTTGCAGCTTCCTTAGAAAACATAGAACAATTAGATAATAAATACTACTTTTCTAAAAGAATTGAAGCTGAACGAGAAGCTATCAAATATTCTAATTTAATTTTTGTCTCTACAAAACAAGAAAAAGAGGAACAGTACACTCATATCTTATATAAGGATATAACAGATAACTGCAAAGATAAATTTGTTGTAGCACCTCCTGGAGCTAATACTGATGTCTTTAATCAAATAGATAGGGATTTTGACAAAGGATTCTCAGAAAAATTTGATAAGATATGTCAAAGAGATATTCTAAAAACTAGATTGGCTTTACCATATGTTGTACTAGCGAGCAGATTAGATCCAAAGAAAAACCATATCGCTCTAGTCAATGCATATGCAAAAGATAAAGAATTACAGAAAAAATGTAACTTAGCTATTTCTTTAAGAGGAATTATAAATGCTTTTGAGGATTATTCTTTTGCAAAAGCAGATGAATTAAAGATTCTTAATGAAATCATGGAAGTCATACATAAATATAAGTTGCATGGAAAAGTTACCTTTATCTCTATCAATTCACAAAAAGAGTTAGCTTCATTCTATCGATATATGGCTAAAAGGAAATCCATTTTCTCTTTAACAGCACTTTATGAACCATTTGGCTTAGCTCCAATTGAAGCTATGTCTTCTGGGTTACCAGCTGTAGTTACTATGTATGGCGGACCAAGTGATGTGTTATTTGAAGATAACATCAAATATGGAGTATTAGTGGATGTCTTTGATGAAGTAAAAATAGCTGTTGGACTCCATGAAGCAATAAACAACTACTCCGAATACAAGAAATTAGGTATTCAAAGAGTATTAGATAAATATACTTGGGAAGCAACATCTTCTAAATACATTCGTTCAATTGAAGAGGTACTAAATTCAACTAAAGATCTAGAAAATATAGAAATTAACCCATATTTCCTAGATTCTACTAAATCTAAAATGTCTTTAGATTTCATCATTAACAAAATATGGTAGTGTCAAAAGTTTAATGGAAGAATGAATTAAGCGATATATTCTTGAGGTTTAAAAAGACTAGTTGAATATG
>JAEIOE010000087.1 GCA_016342455.1 Mycoplasmatota bacterium
GGTGTTACTTTATAGTCTATTTGTCTTATGTGAGTCTTAGCACTACAATTCAAACTGTAAAACTGAGGTTATAACATGATTTAAAAATATTTCAATAAAGATTAGTTTCTTCTACTGAAAATAGCTAGTAACCTAAGCATTTCTACATAAACCCAAACAAGAGTTACTAATAATCCAAGGGATAAAACCCAACCATATTTAGCATCCATACCAGACTCTACACAAGTTTCAATTTGAGCAAAAGATATTAATAAGAAAAATGCAGACAATACAGCGGATATTAAAGCAACTATATAATACAGGCTCCCACCAAATGGTAGTACAAACGATAATAAACTCATCAAGATTACAGCGATTAGAGAAACTACCATTATTGATAAGAACTTTTGGTTCACTTTAATCACTTTAGTTGAGTGCAACAAAAACATTACAATAAATACAATAAAAGTTGTTGTTAAAGCTGTTGGAACAATCCCTTCATACACGGAAGCGTACATAGCAGATACTACACCCAGTACAGCGCCCTCACAAATTGCATATATCGTAGAAAAAATTGGGGAAAGTCTAACAGACCTTGTTCCAATAATCACAGATATAAACCCAATGATTAAAGCTCCAATTAATGTTCCTATAGTGATATATTCTCCACCATAAGTAACAGTTAAGACAGCAGAAGCCATCACTAATGCGATTAAAAATACAGACTTGTAGGCAACATTAGCATAAGTAACAGGTCTATCTGTTACATCTGTTTGCCTCATAACATTCCTTAATACAGGATTTGAACTCCTCATAATCATCTTCCTCCTTGTTTCCTATATTATTATACACTTTAATTTTGTAGTTTTTATGATAAAAATAAATTTTTTTTATAAATCGAATAAAGACATTTGATTTTTTTCAATCATTCCATCAAATACATTTAAATCTTCTAGTTTTGCAAATAGCGTGGTAGAAAGTTTTGTTCTATTTCTAACATCTTGTTTAGAAATAAATTCTCTCTCTTTTCTTGCCTCAATAATGGTATCTGCAACATTTGTCCCTAAGGAATCCACTACAATAAAAGGTAAAATTAATGATTGTTTATCTTCTGATATCACAAAATCAGTAGCTTCTGATTCATACAAATCGATTGCTTTAAATGTAAAGCCACGCTTTACCATTTCTAAAGCAACTTCTAATACTGTTTGTGTGTTCATATCTCTTTCTGATGCTTTATTTCCTAATTCATTAATCTCCTTAAGTTTTCTACTAATACCTTCATAATTGTTATGCAGTGCATCACAATCAAATTGAGATGCTCTCTTAGAGAAGTATGCAGAGTAGAAATAAATTGGTTTATATAATTTAAACCAAGCTATACGCATCGCCATTAACACATATGCAGTTGCATGTGCTTTTGGGAACATATACTTAATTTTTGAACATGACCATACATACCATTCAGGCACATTGCCTTCACGCATTATATCAGCGTAAGTTGCCCATTTATCTGGTTGTTTACTTGCTTTTCCTTTACGAACAAATTCCATAATTTCAAATGCCATGGTTGGTTCTAAGCCAAAGTGAATTAAATCAACCATAATATCATCACGACAACCAATAATATCTTTAAAGTCTATTTTTGCGTAATCTCTATTACTTCCAGAAACTAAAGATTGTGCATTATTGATCCAAACATCCGTACCATGAGACAGCCCTGATATTTTTACAAGTTCAGCAAATGATTTCGGTCTTGATTCCTTTAGCATTTTTCTAACAAAATTCGTTCCAAACTCGGGAATACCAAATGAAGCTACATCAGAGTTAATATCTTCTTTTGTTAGATTAATGATTTCAGTACCAGATAGTAACTTGTAAACATCCGAGTCGTCAACTGGAATATCTGTTGGATTATCAAAATCAAATTCTGATTGATTTTGTCTTACGAGATCCATTAGATATCTGATCATTGTAGGATCATCATGTCCTAATACATCTAGTTTAAATAAGTTTTCTTCAATCGAATGATAATCAAAGTGAGTCGTTCTCCAAGTTTTATCTGACGCATTTCCTGGGTATTGTATTGGAGTGAAATCATAAATTTCTTTTGTGTTCGGCACAACAACAATTCCACCAGGATGTTGACCACTTGAACGTTTTGAACCTTCAATACCTCTAGCTAAGCGTTCCATTTCTGCTTTTCTGATTGGAATTGGTTCGAAGCCCTTCGCAATTCGTTTATCATTAATTTTTCTATAATATTCTTTTACCATTACAAACGATGTTTTAGCAGCGCAAGTACCAATAGTACCAGCTCTAAAGGCATGATTCTTACCAAATAACTCTCTAATATATTCATGAACTATCCCTTGATAGTCTCCCGAAAAGTTTAAGTCGATATCTGGTGTTTTATCACCATGGAATCCTAGGAATGTTTCGAATGGAATATCATGTCCATCCTTTTTCATTTCTGTTTGACATACCGGACATTTCGCATTTGGTAAATCCCAACCGCAGTCTGTCTCTGAAAATAATTTAGCATTTTCTTTTTCAAAGTCGTTTTCACCTAATAGTTCTTTTTCTTCATTCGTTTTCTTAAAGGCAGAAAAATGGCATTTAGGACATACATAGTGAGGCGCTAAAGGATTTACTTCAGTAATATCCATAAGTGTTGCTACAAAAGAACTTCCTACTGAACCTCGTGAACCTACAAGATATCCATCATCTAAAGATTTCTTAACAAGTAAATGAGAAATATAATAGATAGTTGAAAATTGATGTTCAATAATATTATTCAATTCTCTTTCCGTTCTTTTCCTAACTATCTCAGGTAATGGGTCTCCATAAATAGCTCTAACCTTTTCATTTACCATCTTTGTTACTTTTGATTTAATTGAAGGAATACCTAAATCAGATAAAAAATCATCTGTAGGAGCTGATAAATCATCTGGAATAATTTGGATATTTTCAACAGAATCAGCAATCGCGTTTGAGTTTGTAACAACTACTTCATAAGCTTTTTCTGCTCCTAAGAATTCAAATTCATCCAGCATTTCTTGTGTTGTCATAAAATATTGATTTGGTTTTTTATTCTTAAAGTAAAGTTCATGAACTCCACCACCTACTATAGGTGTGTTAATCATTATTTCTCTATACTTTAAATCTCTTGGGTCTAGGTGATGAACATCACCTGTAGCCACAACTAAAATATTTAATTCTTTCCCAACTTCAACAATTCTTTTTATAATATCTTGAATCATTGTTTTCCAATTAGGATTTTCATCTTCCAAATATATAAATTGTGAAGGTGGTTGGATTTCTAAGTAATCATAATACTTCGCTGCTTCTACTAATTCTTTTCTAGTTTTATTCTTAGCAATTTCAAAGAAATCAGAATTACGACAACCACTTGATACTAAGATTCCTTTACGATATTTATCTAAGTACGTTTTTAATACTTTGGCATCTCTATCAAAGTAAGTGGTTAATCCTTCAGATAAAATACGATATAAGTTTTGTAAGCCTGTTTGTTGCTTAACAAGTAAATTAATATGATTTGGATAAGGATATTTAAACACTAAATTTTTATCAATCATTAGATTTATGTCACGGAATCTGTTAATTCCTTCTTTACGAACCATTTTTAATAGGTGAAGGAATACTTCACAGGTTGCTTCTGTATCATCTAGAGCACGGTGATGGTTATTTAAAGCGACCTTAAAATGCTTACAAAGTTTATCTAATGAAAATCGTTTCTTGTCCGGTAATAATACCTTTGCTAAAACAAGTGTATCCACAGAAGGATTCACTTTATTAGTTATTGCAAGATTTCTGTAATTATGTTCTAAGAAACCAATATCGAAGTCAGCGTTGTGCGCTACTAAAATACAGTTTTTACTAAATTCATAAAAATCAGTTAACACTTCTTTTAAGAATCTTTTTCCTTTAACCATTTGGTTAGTAATTCCAGTTAGGTTTTCTGTAAATGGAAAAACATTTCTTTTAGGATCGATTAACTCATTGAACTTACCTAGTATCGCTCCATTTTTGATCTTGACTCCAGCTATTTCAATTAAGGTATCATAAGTAACTGATAAGCCAGTTGTTTCAATATCAAAAACAACAAAGGTAGTTTCTGATAATAAGTTATCTGCTTCACCTCTTGTGATACAAACTTTTTCGTCATTAACAAAAACCATTTCAAGACCATATAATGCTTTAATATCTGCTTTTTTTGTTGCATTATACAATTCAGGGAATGTTTGAACAGAGCCATGATCAGATACGCCTATAGCCGCGTGTCCCCATTCTTTAGCTCTTTCAATGTATTCACTCATTTCATTTACGCCATCAAGGCCAGACATTTTTGTATGGAGATGTAGTTCTACTCTTTTATCTGTAGCGTTATCATCTCTCTTGTCAGCTTTAATAGGTCTATTTGATTTAGCAATTGCGATTGGATGTAAAACGACTTCTTGTAAAAAGGTATCATAAGTAGCGAAACATCTCGCTTTAATTCCAAAGTCTTTTTCGATAGGCCTAAAGAATTTAAGGTCAGCTTCTCTCGCGCCTTTTTTTATTAAAAAAATCGAATCTTCTCCATCAGTAATAACCATTTTTATTGTTGAAGAAGTCTTGCTTTCCATAATGTCTTGATAAACAAATAATCCCTGCACAGATATAATTGCTTTTCCACCATGTTTTTCTTTATATTCTTCCAATTCCATTTCTGTTCGCGGAAGACTTTTTATTGGAGAAAAATCAAATATTTCTCCACCGCTCGTAAGATATTTGTATTCCAATTCTTCAGAAAACTCAATTTTGTTTTCCTCAACGAATTCTTCATTGTCTTTTTGAATTAGTTCAGTAATTGTTTCTTGTAACTCATCGACAATAATATCCACTTCATAAGGAATACCATTCTTTTTAAGCTCTAATTCAATTTCTTTTCTAAATATTTTTGCCGAGATTGCATCTTCTGGTACATATACTTTTATTTGGTTTTCTTCTAAATCTTTATCGTATTCTTTTAAAGGTAATATTCTTTTATTTACTTCAAGTATTTCATCAATAACAAAATCATAATAATCTAATACTAGATCAGGATCAATATTTTCAAATTCAACGTTGTACTCTAAGTGTTTAACACTAGGAAATACAGTTACAATATTCTTTAAATGATTTATAAAATTACGGTAGTGAATTGCTGGTATTGTTTGACTGAAGACAAAGAAAAAAGTCCAAGTTTCAGTCACTTTATTAACCTCAAGACTTTTTACCTGACAGTATTCTTTAATTAGTTCATCATCTATATTAAGTTTTTCTAAAAGTGTCTCTGTATAATTCAAAAAAATCATCTCCAAACTATATCTATTATAACATATTATATAAGAGAATATTTATGAAAAAAATGAAAATAATAGCTGATTTTGAAATCATATCAAAATCAGCGTTTAAGCATATCTTTTTTGTAGTCCCGAGTTTTACAGTTGTAGTGCTAAGACCCCTGAGTTTGACAGTTGTGAGCTTGAAAACCCGATGACTTTGGCTTATTCAAGCCATAATCATCGGGTTATAATTAT
>JAEIOE010000088.1 GCA_016342455.1 Mycoplasmatota bacterium
GCTTTTTTTTTTGGGGGGACGAGTCTTATGGAAAAAAGAGGTAAGTTTTTAAATCAAAATTCTAATTTGATGGACTCTGGTATAGATCTAAATATAAGGCACACACCTTTATGGCAATCTGCATAATGACTCCATAAAAGAATATTATCAGCGGTTTCGCTGAAACAACAAACTCTTGGAAGAGATGTTTCAGAAACAGTTCCATGAAGTGAACATCCTCCGATGTCTATATGTCTTCTGTTAGTTGGATTATAGGCAATTTCATTCCCCTTACGTTTAAAAATACCACTTTTTAAATTATCTTCAATCATCTGCTTAATAATTCGGGGTGATCGATTTTTAAACGCATTAATCCAGTCTTCTTCTTTACCTCGATAAAAAGAATTAAATTTACAGTCAAATGGATCATTAAATTTCGTAGGACTGTTAAAATACAATTGGTTATTGGATAAATTATCTAATAAATTATCGTCAATTGGTTGGTACTTATAAAATAATTTCCCAGAATTTATTGATTTGCTCATGGAACAACAAAACAATGGATTCCATAAATATTATACCATTTACCTCCCAATATTGACATTCTTTCCACTCTCCTTAATACTGACATTAAATGTACGTTTGTCTTACTTCCAGAATTGCTACCATTTGTTAAGATTACCTGATTGATCTATCAGTAATGGCTTTGAATCTAATTTCGTGACTAAAGTTTGTTGTGTGATCTGTAACTTTTTGATTTGACTGTCTTTTATTGTGATCTGTTCTTTTAATTGATCGATATTATCATGTAATACCCTGACATAATCTGTATTACGGTCATGCACGGTATCATCTTCCTGATGCGTATTAAGGAATAATAAATTAAGAGCTGCTGTAATACAATCCGTATTAGTCTTGTATTTCGATTGTATTATCTGGTTGTACAGTTCTTCAGGGATCTTAACGGATATTATCTTTTTTGACATGATACCAGATCTCACATTGTTATCAAACTGTTATGGTGTGAATGCCGCCTATGTGTTTCTCAGATTTAATTTCTACAACCTTCCGGGGTTGTCGGCAGGGATTCTCATATTCAGGTATGATATGAAATAATTAATCATTCTCTCGCATACCTGACCGCCTGCCGATACCTAATTATTTTTTAATACTGTGTTGTCTGTCCGATCGAGTGAACTCGCCTCCGGATCCTGCAGAATTTCAGCGCAAAAAGACAATTTTATTTCCCTTGGTAATTGTCATACGTTTGTGTATCATTTTGAAATCAATACAAAATATTGATTACGTAGTATTACATTCTGTGTAACATGGCAAAAATACCGATGGGTGTGAGGGTCCCTCCCGAATTGATGGAATTTATAGAAAATGAGGTTTCAGAGACTGGAAATACAAAAGCGGACATCGTGATTGAGACTCTCTGGCAGCGGTATAACGGCGTTTCACAAAAAGTAAACGATTCTGATTGCAGCAATGGTAGTGCTTCTAATGATAGCGTTATTGATGTTTACGGTCTTGTTTTGGATGGGAAGGATAAGCATGAAAAAGAAAAAACATCAAATCAGTAATGATGCATCACCAAAAATCATCACCTTCGGTTTTAACATTTTATCACTTTCAACAGTGATGCTATTTTTCCCCATTTTTGCAATCTTAAATTTATATTTCAGAATATCTTCATCTTTCAATAATGCCTTTGCGTGTTTTCGTTCCTGTTCACGCTTAAATTCAGCATGGTTTAGAATTTCAACACTGCCTTTGTTAAGAAGCATTTTTCCACTCAGCAGGACTGGAGACATATTCAGATATTTTCTGAAAAAATCGCCAGTAAGGTATAGCTTATTTTCATAGAAATGTTTGCAAAGCTTATAGCGTGATTCAGCGAGTTCTCGTTGTTTATTTTTACTTTCGGATTTCTGTGATGATTTTTGCTTTGGTTGATTATTCACTGGTACAGATATTTGCCTTATTTGCATTGTAACAACAGGGTTTTCTTTATTCTTTAAGTCGCATTTCAAATCAGAGATCATCTCATCCTTTTCAGCAAGACGTTTTTTTAATTTCTTGATATCTTCAGATTCATCCTGGTTTTCGGAATTTTCATCGTTACCTGAAACAAAGTCACTTGGGTTTGAATCACCTTCTTGAACTACAGTAATTCCGCCTTCGACTAATCCTTTGCTGTGTATTTTGTTATCGACAGCTTGATTAAACAATTCGTTATCATTAAGAATTTTATTTGCCATTTCGAGTGCAAGTGGCTTTATCTGGCGCATTACCAGATCATCGAACCTCTCTTTATTGATATTTGGATTATTAGCGTGCTCTATGCCTTTAGGAGATGTTAATTCATAACGAAACGGTTGTTTTTCACCTTTTTTAACTATGTAGCCACGTTTTCGTAGATTCACAAGTTCGACCTTGAATGATGCATAATTTTCATATGGAATAGAATCAAAGATAGTTCTACTTGTGTGATTTTCTGCAAGTATGGATTTTAAGATAATACCTTTCAGTTGACGGTCTTTCATTTTCTTAATTTTATCACCTTTCAGATTCATGAGGTTAACACTGAGTGTTAACCTACAGTTTTAAGCTGTTTTAAATCCATATAAAGATATTTCTCAACGACATCATTGATCCTTTCGACAACAAAACAGAAAGGTTTCCCCGAACTCCGGTAATTAATCCTGATCCATTTCTTTTATTACTTTAAAGGACGGCAATTTGAAAATATGACCGAAATAGTTAATTAATGTTAATTAATATTATTTAATATTAATTAACAGGGTGAGTTTAATGGTACTAAAGACATTTAATGTGGATGAAAATACATATAAGCAGTTCTCTACTCTGTGTAAATCTCACGGAATGAGTATGAGCAAACAAATACAGATGTTCATGGAGAGCATAGTTTCCCAGGAACCAGAAGCAAAACAGGAATATCTGAAAAAACTCGACAACATCAGAAAAGGAAATTTTATTAGTGTTACTGATCTTTCTGACCGGTACGAGTTAAAATAATGGAATATGATGTTGCCATATCTGAGATTGTAGATAAAAAGTTTGCTAAGCTTGCTAAAAAGAACCCAAAACAGATGAGTATCATCGCTAAGAAGGTACAGCAAATCATACAGGACCCATATCATTTCAAACCGCTACGAGGTGACTTGCATGGTGCACGAAGAGTGCACATTGACTCTTCATTTGTACTGATTTATGATATTGATGAAAACAATAGATCAATCAGGATTCTCGACTACGATCACCACGATACGATATATTGATTTTTCTGTAAAAGAATTTAGATAAATTTCTAATGAAAGTAAAGTTATAGCTCATTTAGTCTTTGTCCATTTATCCATAACTGATTTCTTTCTGTTTTATTGGAATTGTAAATGTGAACGTACTTCCTTTTCCAAGTTCACTTTCAACCCAGATTTCGCCACCATGCATTTCAACAAATTTCTTGGCAATTGCAAGACCAATACCGGTGCCCCCATACATTCTGGCAGTTGAAGAATCCACCTGTTTGAAGGTTTCAAATATTTCATCGTGTTTATTTTTGGGAATACCAATACCGTTATCAGATACAGAGATTTCCAGCATATTATCGCAATTGACAGCATTGATCTATATACACCCATTATCAGGTGTGAACTTCAAGGAATTACTTAATAGATTATACAATATTTGTTTCAACCTTAATCTGTCAGCATTCACTTCGATACTTTCAGAACGAACCTGATTACAAATTTCAATGTTCTTTTTATCTGCCAGATGTTTAATTGTATTTTCCACATCACGAATGAAGAAAGATAAACTAAACTTATCATATTCAAGTTCTATTTTCCCGCTTTCGATCTTCGAGATCTCAAGAATGTCATTGATCAGGTCCAGTAAGTGTTTCCCACTGTCCATAATATTGTATGAATATTTAGTTTCCTTTTCATTTAGGTTACCGGAAGGATTGCTATTTAGCAACTGTGAGAAGCCGATGATAGAATTAAGAGGCGTGCGTAGCTCATGACTCATGTTTGCGAGGAATTCGGTCTTGGTACGGTTTGCATTTTCAGCTTCAATTTTTGCAGACAACAATAAATTCATTGCTTTTTCATTGCTCTTTGTAAGCTTGCTCATATTATCCAGTATTTGATTGAGGCCCAGAGAAATCTTCTTAAAATCAACCTGTACATTGGTATCAGCCCTTGTATCAAAATTTCCAGTTAATGCATTATCGGATATCAATTTAAAATCATTTAGCATTTTTTTGATGGTGTGGTCTGTCGAGCGTGCAACCATATAAGCAACCCCACCCACGAGAATAATTGAAAATAGTGACATAAATATCATCCTATTCCTCAAAATCGTTACCCCCGCAAGCATTTCATCTTTTGGAATACAGAGCACAAAACTATAGGTCCCTTCATTAATAGGCTCATAGAACATTACAACTTCTCTGCCGGTGTCAGGGTCCATTGTTTCGATGTGTCCCCTATTCCCATCTCTGATGTTGGTTGCCATCTCAGAGATCTCTAGAACACCAAAGTCATTTAATGTCTTTATCCCAATCCATTCCTTATGCTCCGGATGGGACAACAGTATTCCGCTATTACTTGTAATAAAAGCATAACCGGTCTCAAAAGCAGTAACATTCGAAACCATCTCATCAAAATAGTTGAGCGATACATCAACCCCGCCAATTCCAACGAACTCACCATTCCTGATAATAGGAGAATCATAGCTCACCATCAGTATTCCCTGATAAAGGTAAGGTTCTGTGACCACGTTTTGTTTGAGTTTCTTTGGACCTTGGTAATATTCTGATGTTTCATAATCTACAAGAGGTTCAACACTGATCGGGCCGTTTATCGTGTTCCAGTATGGTACAAACCTTCCGGTCTCATCATGGCCTTCCGTTCCTATGAATTCAACATCTCTCCCATCAAAAGCATTGGGTTCATAGCCAACATAAACTCCAACCAGTTGAGGATTCTCCAAAAGTAAGCCCTTTAGTATATAGTTCACCTCATCCCTATCAGCTGACTCATAATTGCTCATTGTTGTTGAAATCGTTTTAACAATGCCCTGGTTTGTTTTTGTGTTGCCATCGAAATAATTTGCATAGTTCTTGGTCATTTCTATGGACTGCTGATATGCCATTACTTCCTGCTGAGATGTTACTGTAGAAATACTAACTATTGCAAATACAGATAGCACTAAAAAAGCACCTAAGATGCTATAAAAAAGGATTTTAGTTTTTAGAGAGACATTATTCGGAGGGCATCAAGGAATGAGTTAAGGGCAACAAAGAAGATCGCGATAAGTGCACTTAAGGGGTTGTCCACAGAAAAAT
>JAEIOE010000089.1 GCA_016342455.1 Mycoplasmatota bacterium
CATTATTCCAAACTTTGGAATAACACCTCTTTTTTCTTTTTATTTAGTTGAACCCCTATCCTTGACATTCAACCTTTTTTGTTTTATGTAGTCAAATGTTTGATTTGATGTTTAATATATGTTCAAAGTGTCAAACTTGGGTCAATAACAGACCCTCCACCAACAGCTAAAATAAAATTTACTCCCTCAGTTTTACAAAGTTCAATACCTTCATAAACTAAAGTGTCTCTTGGGTTAGGAACAACCCCACCAAGTTCAACATGCTCTATTTTTTCAGCTTCAATTGATTTTATTACTCTATCTAATAATCCAGATCTCTTAACAGATCCTGAACCATAGTGCAACAAAACTTTTTTAGCCTTACATTTCTTTAATAATTTCCCAACTTCTTGTTCGGTGTCTTTCCCGAACACGAATTCTGTTGGACTGTAATACTTAAAATTTAACATCGCAATCACTCCCTATAAAGAATTATATCACAAATTTTCCAATTATAAAATACTATATCGGTCTAACTTATATCAATAAAAAGTGGTATAATAATATTTAACAGAAAGCGAGGACATAATGAAAGATTTAACTTGGATAAAAGAGAGAATGATTGCACATAGAGGACTTCATTCATTAGACAAAACTGTTCCTGAAAATTCAATGAAAGCATTTGAATTAGCTGTTGAAAAAAATTACGGCATCGAAATGGATATAAATGTACTTAAAGACGGTACAGTAGTTGTATTTCATGATCACCACTTAAAGAGATTAGTTCCTGGTAGAACGGAACTTCTATCTGATTTAAACTTTGAAGATATAAAAGATTTAAAAATTTGGGACTCAAACGAAAAAATATCTACCTTAAAAGAAGTATTAGAATATATTGATGGACGAGTTCCATTACTTATAGAACTAAAACCTTTAGGAAACAAATCGTTTTTATGTGAAAACTTCTGGGAAACAATTAAAGACTATAAAGGAGACTATGGTATCCATTCTTTTAGTCCTTCAATTGTTAAATGGTTTAAAGATAATCACCCTGAAGTAATTAGAGGACAAATTACAGAATACTTTACAAGCAATAAAGATATGAAGAAAATTTCAAAATATCTTATGAAATCAATGTTTTTTAACAAATTTACAAAACCTGATTTTGTAAATTACGGGATTGTTGATTTGCCAAATAAATATTGTGATAAAGCTTATAAAAAAGGCTTATGCATTATTGCTTATGCATCAAAAAATCAAGAAGAGTTTGATTTAGCAAAAGAACATTATGATAACTCAGTATTTGAATACTTTATACCAAGATAGGAGCCTATATGAATAGAGCAATCAGTCAAAAAATTGAAATGACAAAAGAAAGATTAAAAACCTCTTTAGATAATTACATAGCTGATAAACTAACTGCTTGTTACAATCATGTTTTTTTGAACGAATATTTAATCAATGATTTAGATTTGATGCGCTTAAGAAAAGATTTTAAACCCAATTTAGTTCTCATATTTGTTAAGGTGGATAACATCATGGATATAAACATTAAGTATTCCAATCTTATCGGTGATGAAACTATCGCTAATCTAGCTTACTTATTAAAGGGTCTTCATAGTCAAAATGAAGTGGTCTTTAAAACAACAGGGCCTAATTTCGTTATACTGAGTCATGATTTTAAAGATAATTTAATTAGTTATATAAGAAATATTCAAAATATAGTTAAGAATTCAGAAGTTTTTATTGAACCAATTACAATTTCAAGCGCTGTAGTTTTGCTTTCAGAAATGGATAATTCTTTAGAAAGTGAAATGTTAGCGAAACAACTAATTACAGCAGGTATTAACCGAATCAACCTTACACACGAATTAGGTAACAGCGCTTTCGTTGACAAAGATACAATAGTCGAAAGAAATGTATTTGGTAACTTATTAATTGTAGAGTCTGATCCTTTAACTTTATCAATTATGAAAAACTATTTTGAAGAAAGCCGATACAAAGTATCAGCTGTTGATAATGGCTTAGCGGCTTTAACACTTGCTAAAGAACAAAAATTCGATGCAATAATTGCAGATAGATTTATTAAAAAAATTGACGGTTTAACTTTTAAAAGACACTTAAATGAATCATCCATAAATATGAACACCATGTTCTTATTAACAGTCCAAAGCAAGAATGTTGATATTATTAGCAAATCAAACTTGATAGCCATTGATTTTGTTTTTGACAAACCGGTAATTCTCCAAGAATTACTCGGAATCATTAGAAGAGAGTCCTTAAGAAAAGAATGTATGCTGTCTTAAGTTATACAGATATTTTATTGCTAATTGCTATTCTTGCAGCTGGAAGTTTGTTAATGGGTATCATTATTGTTATACAAAAGATATACCGTAAAAATCAAGTAAGAAAAAACTTTAAAATTCAGAAAGCTTTAACCGAAAGATTCATCTTCAATAAAGAATCGAACATCACATGCAGAAGCAAACATTTTATCAAGAACTTTTTTCAGTTATCTCAAAAATTCAAGTTTTCACAAAATGGTTTAGATACTGTTTATGCATGTTTATTTAAAAGAAAATATATACAAAAATTATCAAGAGAAATTAATTCAAATAAAGAATATAAAAGAATTAGAGCTATTACTTACCTAGCTTTATTTAAGAACGCTTTTATTAAAGATATTTTGGTAAATAGATTAAGTATCGAACAAAAAGACCACATTAGAATTCTTATTGTTAATGGACTTAAATACCATTTAGATGAGGCTGTCATTAAAACCATTATTACCAGTCTTTTCAATAGCAAAAGATATTATCAAGTTAGGGTAATTCAAATACTTAAAAAGTATGTGGATCAATCTACTTATGATTTATCTCAACAACTAAATTCTCCACTTTTAGAAGTTAGAGAGACTTTTGTTGATATTGCTTTAGAACTATACCATCCAAATTTTAAAAAACCGTTATTAGATACACTGAAAGAAATAGAAGATCACTATATAATGAATAATTCTCAGTTATTAGCTCAGGCCAATAAGCCAAGAATAGATCGATTATATTACCAAACTTTAACGGCGTTATCTAAGTACTACTCTTTTGATTTAAGAAAGTTAAAATATTTAGCCCATATGGATGACGAAGTAGTTAAAATAGCTGTTAACTCCTTGACGAAAAAAGGAGATTTCTCAACTATTGAATATTTGTTAAGCTTTTCTTCTCAAACTCAAAGAGACTATATCTATACAGAAGGTATTACGGTTATCTGCGAAAAAAATAAAAGTTATTATAAAGATATTTATACTGTATTTTTAGAAAGCAAAACTAATCGCATTAAACAATTAATCGCGGGTGTGTTATCTTCAAAAATGGATTATTTAATTTTAACTGTAAAAGATGATAAAGAATTCAATATGTTGATATCATTTATGATTAAGAGTAGCTTCTCTATCAATATCATAAATTGGCTAAACTATAATAAAAACTTAGAACTTGAAGATAAAATACTGGAGATAATTGCTCCTTTAGCAAGAGAAAACTATCCATTTTATCTTGATTTGAATAATTATTTAAAAAAAGATTTATTTAAAAAGATGGGCTTTATCTACTCATATGTTCCTGATAAAGATAGACCGGGTACAGATCCAGAAACAACGAAAAACAGGTGGTTGTCTTTATTCCTGCTTATCTGTTTTATTTCTTTACCAATACTATTTGTCGTTTTCAATTTCAATTTACTCCTTAACGGTTCTTTTAGAGAGGTTGCTATTGGTTACATAGTCGGTATTAATAAAAGTTTTGTAGTTTATTATGTGGTCGTAAACTTCCTCTACTTATTCTTCGCTTTTATATCTTTATTTGAGTATAATACACAAGAAAGATTGTGGTTAATTAAAAATGAAGATTTCTTATATGAAGATGGAATTCTTGCGCCAATATCAATATTAGTTCCTGCATACAATGAGGAAATATCAATTGTTGACAGTGTGAGAGCCCTCCTTAGTTTAATGTATCCAATATATGAAGTTATTGTCATTAATGATGGTTCAAAAGATTCTACTTTGCAAAAATTAATAGATGCTTATGAATTGAAACGTGTTGACTATGTTATAGATAAAAAGATAGCGACCATGCCGATTAAGGCTGTTTACAAAAATAAATTCCATATAAAATTGACCGTCGTTGACAAGGAAAACGGAGGGAAAGCAGATTCTTTGAATGTTGGAATTAATTTTTCTAAAAACGATTATGTTTGTGGAATAGATGCGGATTCAATTATTGAATCAAATGGTTTATTAAGAATGATGTCAACCGTACTAGACCATGATTCTATTACGCTAGCTTTAGGTGGGTCTATAGTGCCCGTTAATGGCGCTACGGTTAATCACGGTGTTGTAGAAGATTATACATTACCAAAATCAATACTAGCTAAATTCCAAACAATTGAATACATCAGAGCATTTAATGCTGGTAGACTCGGTTTCTCAAGAATGAAATGTTTCTTAATCGTTTCGGGAGCTTTTGGTTTATTTGAAAAAAGAATGCTCCAAGAAATAGGTGGTTATTTAACTGCTAGCAATATGCGAAAAGATACTGTAGGCGAAGACATGGAATTAGTAGTGCGGCTTGCCAGAAAAGCTTCTGAAAAAGGGCTAAGCCACAGAATTCAATATGTCCCAATGGCTAGGTGTTACACGGAGGTTCCGGAGGAAAGAAAATCTTTACTAAGCCAAAGAAACAGATGGCAAAGAGGTTTGATTGACACCTTATCCTTCCATAAAAAAATGATATTTAATAAAAAATATGGAACTAACGGAACTATCGCAATGCCTTACTTCTTTATTTTTGAAATGTTAGGTCCTGTCATGGAAATTCAAATCTATCTTACTTTAGTGATTGGTTTGATTTTCGGAATATTTAATGGAGTTTTATTATTACTATTATTTACAGTAACGATATTCTTAGGAATGTTCGCTACATTAGTGTCCATATTTTTACAGGAAAAATATACAGAGCCTTTTACGGTAAAAGATACTATAAAACTGGTTTTCTTTACTATTATAGAAAACTTTGGTTGGAGACAATTTATTAGCATTTATCGAAGTCTTGGATATTTCACATCCTTTAAGAAAAAAACGGAATGGGGAACAATGAAAAGAAAAGGCTTTAAAACAAAATAAATCGAGTAGAGGCTAAGTTTTAATAACTTTCGCCCCTCTCACACCACCGTACATACGGTTCACGTATACGGCGGT
>JAEIOE010000007.1 GCA_016342455.1 Mycoplasmatota bacterium
ACCTACTCTCGTAGGCTTTTTCTAGTTTTTCTTTATTTCATTTTTTCAAATACAATTTCCTATTAAATAAAAAAAAGCCCAAAAATTGGGCTTTTAATTATTGTTATTCTTCGAAATTAGCAAAAATGTCTTCTTCTTCCTCAGGTTGTTCGTAATTAAACTCAACATCTCTAAGAATTCCAGTACCTGCTGGAATTAATCCACCAATGATTACATTCTCTTTTAAACCAAGTAATAAATCTTTTTTACTGTTAATTGCTGCATCAGTTAATACTCTTGTTGTTTCTTGGAATGATGCTGCTGATAAGAATGAATCAGATCTTAAACTTGCTTTTGTAATACCAAGTAAAATTGGTCTTGCAATTGCAGGTTTTAATCCTTTAGCAAATACTACACTGTTTGCATCTGTAAATTGTTTTAGTGACACTTGGCTACCCGGAAGTAAGTCTGTGTCCCCTTCAAGAATTACAGTTAAACGTTTAGACATCTGTCTTACGATAATTTCAATATGTTTATCAGAAATATCAACGGCTTGTGAACGATACACTCGTTGTACTTCATGAATGATGTATTCTTGCACAGTTGCCATATCCGTAACTCTTAATAATTCTTTTGGATCTAATGTTCCATCGATTAATTGTTCCCCTGATTTTACTTTATCTCCTTGAGATACGCGAGGTTGAACATTTGAGTTCGTTTCATATTTCTTTTCTTCAATACTATTTTTAATTGTAATAATATATCTTTCTTCCACTGGTTCGATTTCAGATACGATACCATTGATTTCAGATACGATAGCTTTTGCTTTAGATTTTCTTGCTTCAAATAATTCTTGAACACGAGGAAGACCTTGGGTGATATCATCACCGGCAACCCCACCAGTATGGAAAGTACGCATTGTTAACTGTGTACCCGGTTCACCAATTGATTGTGCAGCAATAGTACCTACTGATTCACCAACTTCAGCTCTTTCGCCGGTCGCTAAGTTTTGTCCGTAACATTTACGACAAATTCCTACTTCTGCAGTACATGTTAATGCAGTTCTAATTGGAACCGCTTCAACACCTTGCGCAACTATTTGTCTTGCTAATAATTCGTTGATGTATTGATTTCTTTCAAATAATACTTCACCTGACTCAGGATGTATTAAATCAGCCGATAAATATCTACCAGTAATACGTTCTTCTAAAGATTCAATAACTTTACCATCTCTGTCTGCGATTGCTTCTACTCTAATGCCTTTATCAGTTTGACAATCTTCTATTGAGATAACTACATCTTGTGAAACATCAACTAAACGTCTAGTTAAGTACCCTGATTCAGCAGTTTTCAATGCTGTATCGGTAGATCCTTTTCTCGCCCCATGGGTTGAACTAAAGAACTCTGACATTGTTAATCCTTCACGGAATGATGCTTTAATAGGTAATTCGATTGTTTGACCACTTGGGTTAGCCATAAGACCACGCATACCAGCTAACTGTGTAAAGTTAGAGGCATTCCCTCTGGCACCCGAATCACTCATCATAAATATATGGTTATCGCTATTCAATTCTTTGATTAATCCATCTTGAATTTCATCTTTTGCTGTTTTCCATTCATCAATAACAAGATTTCTTCTTTCATTGTCAGTTAACATACCAATGTTATATAAATCAGTAATTTCACTAACTTTGTTGTCATGAAAACTTAGCACTTCATTTTTCTTAGAATAAACTTCAACATCAGATGCAGCTACAGTAATTCCTGAAATTGTTGAATACTTGAATCCAATGTTTTTCATTTTATCAAGCATTTTAGAAGTTTCATTAATTTTATAGATTGCAAAAATTTCCGCAATAATTAAACTTAAGAATTTTTTCTTGAATGGTAATACAAGTTCCATACTTTTGATAACTTCTGGGATGTTTTGACCAGGAGCTATATAATAATTATCTGGAGTTTTTTCCTGTAAGTTTGTTTTAGTAGGCTCATTGATGTAAGGAAAACTTTCAGGTAAGATTTGATTAAATATTAATTTACCAGCTGTTGTTACTAAGTATCCATTTTTAAATTCATCTGGAACCTTATTATCAAGTGTAAATATAGTCCCTCTATTAATTTCAACAGTTTCATCATCTGATAATTTGATTGTGTTATAAATCTGGCTATTGATTTTCATAGCTATTCTTGAATGTAATGTAATAACTTTGTTTTCATACGCAAGCATAACTTCATCATAGTTACTATAAACAGTACCTTCTCCGATACCCCCAGCTTTTTCCATTGTTAGATAATAGTTACCTAAAACCATATCTTGAGATGGAGTAACGATTGGTTTACCATCTTTTGGTGCTAAGATGTTGTTTGATGCTAGCATTAATACCCTAGCTTCAGCTTGTGCTTCTTCTGACAATGGTACATGGACAGCCATTTGGTCACCATCAAAGTCGGCATTAAATGCAGTTGTTACAAGCGGATGTAGTCTGATCGCTTTACCTTCTACTAGTACAGGCTCAAATGCTTGAATACCAAGTCTATGTAGTGTAGGTGCACGGTTCAATAATACTGGATGTTCTACGATTACATCTTCAAGTACAGCCCAGATTCTGCCATCTAATTTTTCAATAAGTGTTTTAGCACTTCTTATGTTATTTGAAATACCTTTTTGAATTAGTTCTCTAATTACGAAAGGTTTAAATAACGTAATTGCCATTTCTTTAGGTAATCCACATTGGTACATTTCTAAATCTGGTCCAACAACAATAACTGAACGACCTGAATAGTCAACACGTTTACCAAGTAAGTTTTGACGGAAACGACCTTGTTTTCCTCTTAACATATCTGATAATGATTTTAAAGCTCTATTTCTCTCTACAACCATTTTTCTTCCACGTTTTGAGTTATCGATTAAAGCATCTACAGCTTCTTGAAGCATACGTTTTTCATTCTTAGTAATAAGATGAGGTGCTTTTTGTTCGAATTGACGTTTCAATCTATTATTTCTATTTAAGATTCTACGATATAAATCATTTAAGTCAGTAGTTGCGAATCTACCACCATCTAATTGAACCATCGGTCTTAAATCCGGTGGAATTACTGGCAATACATCAAGAACCATCCATTCAGGTTTATTATCACTGTTTTTGAATGCTTCAACTACATTTAGACGTTTAACGATTTTTTCACGTCTTTGTTTAGAAGCGGTTTTTAATTCTACTCTTAAACGAAGTGTTTCTTCTTCTAAATTAAGTTTTTGTAATAAGTATTTTACAGCTTCAGCTCCAGTAAGAGCTTTAAATCTTGAACCGTATTCGAAATATTTATCTGTGTATTCACGTTCTGAAAGGATTTGTTTAAAGTCTAAATCAGTATCTCCCGCTTCTACTACAATGTATGACGCTAAATAAACTACTTCTTCTAAATCTCTAGCTTTTAAATCTAATAAGATAGCTAATCTAGATGGTGAGTTTCTTAAGTACCAAGCATGTACAACAGGTGCTGCTAATTCAATGTGACCCATTCTTTCTCTACGAACTTTTGATTCTGTATATTCAACTCCACAAACAGGACATTTTTTTCCTGGGTGTGAACTTCTTTTTGATTTATTTGAACATGCACATTGAAAATCTTTGGTTGGACCAAAAATTACTTCACAGAATAATCCATCTTTTTCCGGTTTCAAAGTACGATAATTAATTGTTTCGTGTTTCTTTACTTCTCCATAAGACCAAGCGCGTATTTCTTCTGGAGATGCTAATCTGATTTTTAAATGTGAAAATTTTTGACTCATCTTAAATCATCCCCTTCTTATTGAAATCCAAATTTAGTGATATAGTCATCTCTGTCATTATCAACTAAACTTTTATTAACTTCATTAGCTCCTGTGTCTCTATTGATTAACTCAACGTAAATACCTAATGAACGTAACTCTCTTGTTAATACTCTAAATGATTCTGGTAAGCTTGGTTGTGGAATTGGTTCTCCATCAACGATTGCTTTGAAGACTTTGTTTCTACCAATAATATCATCAGATTTAACAGTTAACATTTCTTGTAATGTGTATGCAGCACCATATGCTTCAAGTGCCCAAACTTCCATTTCTCCGAAACGTTGGCCACCATTTTGTGCTTTACCACCCATTGGCTGTTGTGTAACTAATGTATAAGGACCAACTGATCTTGCATGAAGTTTATCATCAACCATATGGTCAAGTTTAATCATATACATAACTCCAACTGATACTTTGTGATCAAATTTATCACCGGTTCTACCATCATAAAGATCGTATTTACCGTCGCTATCCATCCCAGCTTCTGCCATGATTTCCGATAAATCTTCTTCTGTAACTCCATCAAATACTGGTGTAGCTACATGAATACCTAATTGTTTTGCTGCCATTCCCAAGTGAATTTCTAGAACTTGTCCAATATTCATACGAGATGGAACTCCAAGTGGATTTAACATGATGTCGATAGGTGTTCCGTCTGCCATGTATGGCATGTCTTCTTGAGGTAAGATTTTTGAAATAACACCTTTGTTACCGTGGCGTCCTGCCATCTTATCTCCTTCAGATATTTTACGTTTTTGTACGATATATACTCTAACTGACATATTTACGCCAGGATTTAATTCATCTTCTCCACGTTTAAAGACTTTAATAGAATGAATGATTCCGCCTCCACCATGCGGAACTCTTAGTGAAGTATCTCTAACTTCGCGTGATTTTTCACCAAAGATAGCTAATAATAGTTTTTCTTCAGGTGACGGGTCTGTTTGTCCTTTTGGAGTAACTTTACCAACTAAGATATCTCCTTCATGAACTTCAGTACCAGGAACGATAATACCAAATTCGTCTAAGTATTTTCTTCCTTCTTCACCAACATTTGGAATTTCTCTAGTGAATTCTTCTTTACCTAATTTTGTATCTCTAGCTTCGATTTCGTATTTTTCAATATGAATTGAAGTATATACGTCATACTTAACTAGTTTTTCATTCATGATAACAGCATCTTCATAGTTATAACCATTCCAAGTCATGAAACCAACAGTTACATTACGTCCAATTGCAAGTTCGCCATCATCCATTGAAGGACCATCAGCGATGATATCTCCCACATTAACAAATTCATCTTTTTTAACGATTGGTTTTTGGTTTACACATGTACCTTGATTACTTCTCATGAATTTTAACATTTCATATTTATCAAGTTCGCCATTTTCAGTGCGTATTTTAATTTGTTTTCCATCAACGAATTCAATTGTTCCAGCTCTTTCAGCAATCATAGCAGTTCCAGAGTCATGAGCAATTTTGTACTCAATACCAGTACCTACAAATGGTGCTTCTGGCTTTAATAAAGGAATTGCTTGACGTTGCATGTTGGCACCCATTAAGGCACGGTTTGCATCATCATGTTCTAAGAATGGAATTGAAGCAGTCGAAACAGATACAATTTGTTTTGGTGATACATCCATGTAATCACACGTTGTTTTACTAAAAATCTTAGTTTCACCATTATGTCTAGCAATAACTCTATCTTCTCTAATTGACATATCATCATTTAAAGCAACGTTTGCTTGCACAATAATAAATTTTCTCTCTTGATCAGCTGATAAGTATTCGATTTCTTTGGTTACTTTCCCAGTTTCTTTATTTATCTTCAAATATGGTGTTTCCATAAACCCATATTTATTTACTTTTACATAACATGCTAATGAGTTAATCAAACCAATGTTTTGACCTTCAGGCGTTTCAATCGGACAAATTCTTCCGTAGTGAGATTGATGAACGTCACGAACTTCAAATCCAGCTCTATCCCTAGTTAAACCACCAGGTCCTAGTGCAGAAATTCTACGTTTATGAGTAAGTTCATCTAAAGGATTGGTTTGTTGCATAAATTGCGATAACTGTGAACTACCAAAGAATTCTTTGATAGAAGATGTTAAAGGTCTAACGTTTACAAGATTTTGAGGTGTAATCTCTCTTGGGTCTTTTGTAGACATTCTGTCTTTAACATTTTTTTCCATTTTAGCTAAACCGATTCTAAATTGATTTTTAAGTAATTCGCCAATCAATCTTAATCTTCTGTTTCCTAAATGGTCAATGTCATCAAGCGATCCAACACCGTTAAATAAATGTAAGTAATAAGAAATACTTGCAAGTATATCTGATGTTGTAATATGTAATTGTTCTTCAAAAGAGTTATTTCCTAAAAGCTTCATACTTTTAATTGAACCTTGCTCTTTTGTTTTGATATGTAAAACTTCAACAAATGTGTCGCGCACAACATTTTCGATGAAATCATCATTTAAACTTTCATCGGTTAATTCTTGACGCTCTTCTTTACTGATTAATTGTTTTAATTCTTTTTCTAAATCGTTATCAAATTTAACTCTTTGAGTGATTGCACTTCTATTTAAAGCAATAACGTCAAGATTTTTATAAGTTAATTTAGTTCCCTTAGTTAAAATTACTTCACCCGTTTCAGGATTAACTATATCTTTTGCTAAGGTAACTTCAACATCGTTTTCTATAAGTTGTCTTACTCTTGAAATAACATCTAGTTTTTGGTTGATTTTAAATCTACCAACACTTGCTAAATCATATCTCTTTTCATCAAATAATCTTGATACAAAGAATGACCTAGCACCCTCGATAGTTGCTGTTTCTCCTTGACGGATTTTAGCATAGACTTCTTTCATTGCTTCTTCAGCATTTTGAGTTAAGTCTTTTTCGAAGGTATTTTCTAAATATTCATGATCGCCAAATAAATCTACAATTTGCTGTCTAGTCGAGAACCCTAGCGCTTTAATCAATGTAGATAAATATATTTTTTTCGAACGGTCTACTTTAGCATAAAGTATATCTTTCGATCCCATTTCGTATTCTAACCAAGCGCCTCTTGTAGGAATTACTTGACCTAAATATTTTCTTTGAAGTGTTTTTTTGTCAACTTCTTCTGAAAAGAATACTCCAGAAGAACGTACAATTTGTGATACTATTACTCTCTCTGATCCATTAATTATGAATGTTCCAACAGGTGTCATCATTGGGACATCGCCCATGAAAATTCTTTGTTCCTTAATGCTGTCAGCTAATTCAATCTCTCCAGTTTCAGGATTGATTACTTCTTTGTTTTTAAGTTGGACATTAACTTTTAATGGTCTTGAATAAGTTACATCCTTAATTTTACATTCAGATACTGAGTATTTAGCAGGCTCAAGTTCGAAATCTTTAAAATACAATTCGACACTCCCGCTAAAGTTTGTAATTGGTGATATATCTTCAAAAAGTTCTGCTAAACCTTTTTCAACAAACCACTCAAATGAAGATGTTTGCACTTCGATTAAATCTGGTAATTCTACATTAGATTTAACACGTGCATAATTTCTTCTTTCTCTTTTCTTTCCGTATTTTACGGTATTGTAATCCACAAAATCACCCCAATAATAGATTTATTTTAACAATAAACAAGCAAAAAATGCGCATTCTATCGCATTTTAATATTTTAACACATCTGTGCAAGTTAGTCAATTACTTTGTGCACTTGATAATGTGATACCCAGACTTTCTATATACAAGTTCTACATTTGAATAAATCTCATTGCATTTTTTTATAGCGCTTGATACACCATGTTTTTTATTCATAACGAAATATAGATTGCCGTTTGTAGTCAAATGTTCGAAAGATTCTTCGAAGAGTTGATAAATAGTATCTTTACCAGCTCTAATTGGTGGATTCGTAACGATTAAATCAAATGTTTGATCTAAATCATCAAACCCATCTCCATTTAAAACTTCAGTTTCAACATTGTTTAGTTGCGAATTTTTCTTTGCTAACTCAGTTGCTCGAATATTGATGTCAGTCATAGAAATCTTAGATTCTGGATTAAAGTGTTTGTAGGTAATCCCTATCACTCCGTATCCAGATCCAAGGTCTAACATATTGTTGCTTTTAACATCAACAATGGATTCAATTAATAGTCTAGATCCAAAATCAAGTCCAGACTTAGAAAAAACTCCATTGTCAGTAATAAAATGGAAGTTTTTTTCGTCTATCTTAAAAAAGATATCTTTTTCTGAACTTTTTAATTCGTCGTTATTTTTTGTATAATAATGGCTCAAATTATTGGATCTCCTATAAAGCACTAAAAACCTGAGATAAATCCCAGGTTTTATGCATTAAAAATTAAAACTATTTTACTTCTACTGTAGCTCCAGCTGTCGTTAATTGTTCAACGATTTCTTTAGCTGCTTCTTCAGAAATTTTTTCTTTTACTGCAACTGGTGCAGAGTCTACTAATTTCTTAGCGTCAATTAATCCTAAACCAGAGATTGCTCTGATTACTTTAATAACTGCAACTTTTGATGCTCCAACAGCTGTTAAAATAACGTCTACTTCTTTTGGTCCTTCGTCAACTATTTCAGCTGCTGCTGCAGGTGCTGCTGCTACTGCTGATGGATCGATACCGAATTCTTCTTTCATAGCGTCGATTAATTCTTTAATTTCTAAAATTGTCATTTCTTTTAATGATTCAATAAAGTCTTTTGCATTTAGTTTTGCCATTTTGATTTTCCTCCTATAATTAGTTACTTTCTTCTGATTTTTCTTCTGTTTTTTCTGCGTCAGTTAACAAATATAATCCCATAGATAGTTCTCTTAATGGACCATATAATTGTGTAGCTAACATTGTTAATAATACTTCCTTGTTTGGTAATGATGCAATTTCCTTGATTTGGTCTGGAGTGTAAACTTCTCCGTCTAATACACCAGATTTGATAACTATTGTCTTGTTCTTTTTCGCAAAGTTATGAAGAATCTTTGCTGCTGCTACTGAATCTTCAAACGCAAATACTACTCCGTTAGGACCTTTAAAGTCTCCAACTAAGCCTTCGTACCCAAGATTTACAGCTGCTCTTTTTGAAATGTTGTTTTTAATAACTAACATTTCACAACCTTCTTCACGTAGTTGACGACGCAATTGTTGTATTTTTTCAACTGTTAATCCACGATACTCAGCTACTACAACTGATTTTGCATTTGACATTTTTTCAGTGATCTTTTTAACTTCTTGTTCTTTTAATTCAATTATTGATTGATTAGCCAATTTAAAGACCTCCTTATGTCTAATTTAAATAGAAAACCTCTTTTTCTGAGAAAAAGAGGAATAAATAAACTTTATTTATTATGTCTTCTTTGTCTCGGTAGGATTATTAAGCAATGCCCCTACTGTCTTCGATAAAGTTATTCGTTTTTTTATACTTCAATTTTAACGCCAGGTCCCATTGAAGATGAGATAGCGACGTTATTCATATAAATACCCTTAACTGTTGCTGGTTTAATTTTTTTGATTGTATCAAGTACAGCAGTAATATTGTCAACTAATTGAGCTGCTTCAAATGATACTTTTCCAACACCAATAAGGATGTTTCCAAATTTGTCTACGCGGTAAGTAATCTTACCACCTTTTGACTCACTTACTGTTTTTGCTATATCCATTGTAACTGTTCCAGTTTTTGGATTAGGCATAAGTCCTTTTGGACCAAGTAAACGACCAATTTTTCCTAATGTTGACATCATGTCCGGAGTCGCGATAACGATATCGAAATCGAACCATCCACCTTTGATTTTTTCAACCATGTCATCATCACCTACGTAATCAGCACCAGCATCTAAAGCTTCTTTAGCTTTTTCACCATTGGCAAATACTAAAACTCTTTTAGTTTTACCAGTCCCATGAGGCAACACAAGTGCACCTCTTAGGTTTTGTTCTGCTTTACGAGGATCAAGATGTAGATTAAGTGCTAATTCAACTGTTGCGTCGAATTTTTCGAAAGATACTGATTTTACTAACTCAACACCTTCTAGCAAAGGATATTTTTTAAGTCTGTCAACTTTAGATAAAGCTTCAATGTACTTTTTTCCTTTTTTTGCCATTTTGTTTTCCTCCTATATTTGGTTTTAGCGGATTGTCCTCCCAATAATATAGTTGTCTATATATACAACCAATTAACTTAGTCTTTTACGACAATTCCCATGTTTCTTGCTGTACCTTGTATGATACGAGCTCCTGCTTCAACATCGTTTGCGTTTAAGTCAGGCATTTTCATTGTCGCGATTTCTCTAAGTTGATCCCATGTTATTGTTGCGACAGTATCTGTTTTTGAGTTTCCTGCTCCTTTTTGGATTTTACATGCTTTTTTTAGTAAGTCACTTGCAGGTGGAGTTTTTAAGATGAACGTAAATGAACGGTCACTATAAACTGTTAATACTACAGGAATAGTATAGCCTACTTTGTCTCTTGTTAAATCATTAAATTGCACGCAAAATTGTTGAATGTTAACTCCTGCTTGTCCTAATATAGGACCAATTGGTGGAGCTGGTGTTGCTTTACCACCGGGTACTTGAAGTTTTACAACGTTTTTAATTTCTTTAGCCACGAAAGACACCTCCTTATTTCCGTGATGTGGTTAATGGAATATTTTCCTCCCACTCAGTACGTGTTTCACACGCTAAAATATTATACAATATATATCATATTAATGTCAAGGTTTTTTTATTGAAACCTCCATAGTTTTTAGATATCAAATTTGGCATTGATTTCTGATGGAGTTTTTCTCAACAAATTGAAAATCGGTAACAAACCAAATATTAGATTAATTAAGTAGATTCCAACAATCCCTCCAACAAAGTAATGTATTGGGAAATAGAAAAATTCTATCAAATCTCCAATCATGTTTTGAATCCTACTTATTAAGAATGCCATAGCAAGATATCCGGTCAAAGACCCAAGTGTTGTAAACCAGAATATTTCTCCAAAGAATATTTTATAGATATCTCGTTTAGTAGCTCCGATTGAGCGATATATTCCTATTTCCTTGATTCTACTTAACATACTTGATCTCATCATGAAGAAGATATAAATTATTATCCCCACTAAGGTAACAACAATAGACTGAATTCTTTGAGAAACTCTTTCTTTTTGATCAATCAAGACAGCATTATATTGTGCTTCATATGAATTAAATGCACTAAAATCTGCATTAAAGCTTTCTATATCTTCAATTGCTTGTTCCATATCATTAGCATAGAAATATACATTTCCTTCATCATAGTAGTAAGCATCTAATAACGTATTTTTAGAATTGGCAACGAAAATATCATTATGCATAATAATTAGTTGTTGCTCCTCAATATAAATTGCATATGAACTTTCTTCAATATAGTTATATTTACCCACTACTTCGTAATTAGTTCCATCGAATGAATAATCATCACCAATATCAAACATAGTATTTGATACTGGAATTAATATTTCTCCGCTGTTCTCTATTGCTCTTCCGCCAGCCTCGATTTCTATTCTATTGACCATACTATCATATGGATAGGCATTATAGTATTCTATAAAACTATATAAAGCCTCTTCCTCGACTACAATTATTGGAGACTCTGTATTTATTATCCCTACTATTTCAAAACCAATATAGAACGAATTTTGAGTAAATACTTTACAACTTAATAATGTATCTAGATCAGTTACGCCTAAGTCACTGAATTTTTTCGATTCAATCATATTATCAGCTATCCATTTATCAATAACTATCTCTAAATTATTTTCAGGCATTCTACCCAAAATTAAATCTTCTTCATCTACCCACTCGGTTATAACAGGGTACCCACTAAAGCCCACGTTGATATTCCCTTGATAAAGATCATAATATGACATTCTAAGACTGCTAGCCCTTTGATAAGGAGACCATTCTAAACCATCAACATTATTTAATAAGCCATCAATTTGTGTTGCTGAAATTACCTCGTCTGATTGAAGAGCTATTAAATTTTTAGCTGTACTTAAAAAGTCTTCATCATCTACTTTGGTTAAACTAGCAAAAGTAGCTAGTTGATATACAACTAATGCTGATATAACAAAATAAGCTAGCAAGAACAGTTTACCAATGAACTTCCTTTTCCCAACAACCTTGCTAAATCCTTGGAAGAATGAGTCTCTAAAACGAATAAATGATTTCTTTTCTTTTGTTGTTTCAATATATCCATATTGTTCTAAATCAAATAAATAATCCAATGCTTCTTCTGATTGTTTTGCTTTATAGTGTTCATCAAGCAAACGAATCTCTGTATCATCAGTTATAAATTTTATTTTCTTTTTGCTTTTTGTTTCTGCTTTAATATATATTGAGTCTTTAACTTCTATTACCTTAAATTCTAATGAGTCATCTTTATCTTCTTTGTAGTATCTTATTATATTGCTGTCTTTCAAAGAATCATCTAAATTCAAGTCTTTTAAATATATGTTCCTCTCATCTGTATGTTCAAATGATTTATTTCCTTCATTTTCATAATCATTTATCACTTTACCGTCAGAAATTTCTATGACTCTATCTGCGTAGAAATCAACTAAATGTCTTTCATGCGATACCAAAATCACAAGACAGGTTTGAGATATCTTTTTAATAATACTCATAATTTCAAAGGTATTATTTGCATCTAGATTCCCTGTTGGTTCATCCGCTAAGACAACCTTAGGATTTTTAGCGATAGCTCTAGCAATAGCGACTCTTTGTTGTTGTCCCCCAGATAAAGCTTTGACATTTCTTCTACGGTAATTATACATACCTACCGCTTCTAAAACATAATTAATTCTTTCTTCTATTTTTTCTTTATCATATAATCCCGCCATGTTTAAAACTGTTTCGATATTCTCGTAAACTGTTTTATTAGAAATAAGATTATAGTTTTGGAAAATATAACCTACGTAATGGTTTCTTAAAATATCCCATTCTAAAGGTTTGTATTTTGTTAAAACTTGACCATCAAAATCTATCTCTCCTGATGTAAAACTATCGAGACCGCCAATTACATTAAGCAATGTTGTTTTCCCACAACCAGATGGACCAGTAATAGCTACTAAGCCTTTTTCTGGAAATTTAAGACTTGTATTTGCAATTACATGTATTTGATTTGATTTTCCTTTATTAAAATACTTATTTAAACCCGTTAATCTAATCATTCAAATCACCCCAAATCACTTTTCAATGTCGACTGAACTGTTTGTTTGAAAATACGATTACAGTATCTTCTAGAAATAATCACCGACATAACAAACAACAGAATTAAGTAGACTACATAATTCCAAAAATTAAATACTTTTATAGCATATAAAAATGTATCCTGTACCAGATCCAACGGCACGCTAATACTTACAATCAAGAAAATTAAGTAAGCTCCTAATACAATATAAAAGTTTTCGAAATATATAAACCTTTTAATTACGCTTTTATTCGCACCTATTGTTCTAAAAATAGCGTAATCAGGTAATTTAGTATTAATAATAGCCCTGAATATTACATAAGTAATTAGTGTAGAACCCAACAAAACAACTATGTTTAATACAATTAAACCAATGTTTTGAATTAATATAATGATAGCGTCAAAATCTTGAGCCGCTACATTGTCAAAGGGATAAACCACATGATATTTATAATTTAGCGGACTAACTGTTATTTTTTGAATGTTCTTCACTAATTGCGGAACACCTATTTCACTTTCTGTTAAAATTGAAACTTGATATACTTCATTGTACATTATTCGATCATAGGTAGCTTGGTTTAACTTATAATCGGAATAATTAGTGATTGTATCATCCATAACTAGATTAATTCCTACTAATTCTGTAGTTTTATAATAATCTACTATCGTTAAATCTCCAGGATAATAACATAAATCTAATTCACATTGCCCATAATATTTGAAAGCAGCAGTTCTTATCTCGTTATCAGGAATCGTATTGTCTATGATAAAGAATCCATTCACAAAATCGATAGTCAACGGCATATCGTCATCATAAGAACTAATTCCTGAAAAAGTCGCAGAAACGACATTACTTAAGTAATATGAATCTTTAAGCGCAGAAAAATTTTCATCTGTTCCAAAGAAATATGAATCAAAATAAGAATAAGCGGCATTAGGCATATTGTCTTTATTTACAATCCCAACAATCTTATATGCTAAGTCTGGTGACCCATAATAATCTTGAATGGTAGAATAATTCACATCTAAATATTCATCAAAATCAGATAATTCTGAGGTTTGTAAAGCAATCACTATTTCAGAATCATTTGCTGGTAATCTACCATATTCCAAATCATCTTCCTCTATCATTGCTAATGGTAAGAATACGCCATCAGTATAAGTATAGTGACTACCCGATGTAGAAACCAATACAATTGTTCGGTCAAGTACGTAATCAAATGTTACAATTTCTTTTACTATGCTAAATTCATCTAATTCATCTAAATCATCTTGTGTGAAAACTGAATTGTCGTCTTTTCTAATAACAACTCTGTTTGGGCTCGCATTCGTAAACACCTGATTGAGTGAAAAAGAAGACTCTGTTGAAACCAATTGATAAGCTCCATACGTTAATGCTACAAAGAAACTAAAGAACGTAAAAATAACTAACATTAGTAATGATTTTTTTGGCACGGCCATTAAATTTCTAAATGCTATTTTTAAGTAATCTCTAAATTGTATCTTATGTTCACTCGTGTCTATCGTAGGCAAATCTTTTTTGTCTGTCTTTTTAACTTCCATATCTTCAACAATTTCACCATCAAAAACACGTATTTTTCTAGTAGCGTAATCTTTTACCTGAGAAAAATCATGAGTAACGATAATTACTAATTTTTCTTTTGATATATCATGAAGTAATTCTATAATTTGTTTTGCAGATTTTGAATCTAAATTTCCTGTTGGTTCATCAGCAGCAATAATTGGGCAATCCTTTGCTAAAGCTCTCGCAATTACCACTCTTTGCTTTTGTCCTCCAGATAATTTTGTTGCTTTATGATGCATATGATCTTCAAGCCCAACTTTTTTTATAATTTCTTGCGCTCTTTGTCTTACTTTCTCTTTTGGATAACTAGAAAGAATAAGTGGGGCTTCCACATTTTGTAATACAGTATAAGAGTCAATAAGGTTATAACTTTGAAAAACAAAGGCAACATAACTTTTTCGATAATCCTCCATATCAGAGACAGAATAGTAAGAAGTTTCTTTCCCGTTTATATACATTTCTCCGTCTTCGTATGAATCTATTCCAGATATTACATTTAATAATGTCGTTTTACCAGAACCTGATTCACCAACAATGGCAACAAATTCATTACTATGTAATTCTAGATTAACTTTTCTTAAACCTAAAGCAATAACATTGTTCGTGCTATAGTATTTAGAAACATTCACTAATTTAATCATGATGTATTCCTTTCTTTAGTTTCTTTATTAAACTAATTATATCATATATCTTAAAACTTCAATGTGACAACCATGCGACAATTTTAAAAATTAAAAAAAAAAGCTAGATTAGAAATCTAGCTTAAATAACTTCTACTTCTGTAAAGTCTAATTCCATAGCTGTTTGTCTACCAAACATCTCAATTAGAACATGAACTTTACCTCTTTCTTCATCAATGCTTTCAACCGTTACAACTTGACCTTCTAATGTACCAGCAGCAACTTTAACTTTTTGCCCAGGTTGAACATTAAGTCTTTGAACAGCCAACATTCCGCATTTCTTAAGAATAGGATTGATTTCGTCAGGTTTTAATGGAATAGGTTTTGTACCTCCACCACTTGATCCTAAGAAACCAGTAACTCCAGGCGTGTTTCTAACCACAAACCAAGAATCGTCTGTTACAACCATTTCGATAAATACATATCCGGGGAAAATTTTAACCATTTTCTCTTTCAAAGTGCCATCGGCTTTTTTTTCAATTTTAAGTTCTTCTGGTATCATAACTTGGAAAATTAAATTTTCCATGTTCATAGTTTCAATTCTTCTTTCAAGATTAACTTTTACTGAATTTTCAAATCCTGAATAAGTTTGAACTATATACCATAATCTTTTAGATGTCTCCATTTTACTCTCTTCTTTTTTTATAGACTATAAAGCCATTTAAATATTGGGTCTAGTGCGAAACTATACAAAACAAATATTAATGATAAGAAAATCAAGAAAGCAAATACTCTTAATGAATTCGTCGCTAAGATTCTTGAAGTTGGCCATGATACTTTTTTAAGTTCGGAAATACTAGGTCGAACATACGGTATTAGTAAATATACTAAAACTAAAGCACCAATTAATATTAGAAATACTCCTGTAAATATTCTTCTTAAAGTTGTTAAGAAGAAGAAATCGATAAATCCTCTGCCTGAGTTACCTAAAACTGCAGCTAAATCAACTGTCCCAAATTTTCCCATAACAATATATACACCATATAAAATTAATACTGGTGATAAAATTGCAAGTACCCAATTTTCAAATGCGTATTCTTTCTTAAGAATAGACATCACTCTTGAGTTATCTTGTTCTGTATTTTTAACTTTTGAAGGTTTGTTGTTTTTAACTTTTGTATCTTTTGCCATGGTTGCCTCCTATTTACCCTCTTTATGAATGGTATGCTTTTTGCATTTTTTACAATATTTTTTCACTTCGAAACGAGTGGAATTATCAGTCTTTTTTACATTATAATTTCTTGATAAGCACTCTTGACATATCAATATTACTTTATTTTTCATATATATCAACTCACTTGCTTTATTAAATGTATCAAAAAAACGATTAAAAGTCAAGAAAATCATTACATTAAATGCATTTTTAACTTATTTTTAATTCTATCAAGTGCATTGTATATTTTCTTTTCTGAACAATTTAGTTTTTTCGCCGTTTCTCTAACAGTCTTTTTGTTAATTATTTTTGTATTGAATACTGTTTTTTCAAAGTCTGATAATTTGGTTAAAGCTTCCAAAATTTCATTTTCAGTAAAATATATTCTTCTGTCTTCTAAAATTGTAAAATCGCACAATACAGGTAATTTTTCCGATAAAAATTGACCATAACGATTTACTTTCTTCTTTAGCGTAATTAGCTTATGAGTTAAATTGAGTTCAAAATATCTCATGAAGCTTTTGTCATAGGATTCATCAAAACTATAGATTGATTTATAGAGAATCATCAAAGATTCCTGAAATACGTCATCAAAATCCTTTATAAGATTGAATTTTTTTATATTTTTCGCAATAAAGAATTTATACTTGTCCACCATGAATTCAAAGGCATCTTCATTTCCCCTCTTAATCATGCTGACAATTTCAAAATCATTGTAATTGCGAAAAACCATGTTAGCTTTTCTTTCTTAAAATGTCAAAGATTAGGATCCCTGCACTCACCGAAGCATTTAAGCTATTTATCTTGCCGGCCATATCTATTTTAACATTATAATCCACATTATCTTTTATTATTTTTGATACCCCTTTTCCTTCGCTCCCCATTACCAATAACAGTGGAACTGTAATATCAATGTCTTGATAACTCTTATCTGCGTTTAAATCAGTCCCAATTGCCCAGAAACCAATTTTTTTAAGTTTGTCTATACTATTCCTTAGATTTGTTACTTCGACGATTTTAACGTATTCTATGGCCCCTGACGAAACCTTAGCTACCGTACCTGTTATCTTAACTGAACGTTTATTCGGAATAATAACTCCAGCTACTCCTCCCGCTTCTGCAGATCGAATAATCGCCCCAAAATTATGGGGGTCTGTAATTCCATCAAGCATTAATACAAGTGGATTCGTCTTAATATCAATAGAAGCAATAAACTCATCTAAATCTAGAGTTTTATAATCTTCAACTTCTAAGACAATTCCTTGATGATTACCAAGAAAGTCTTTTTTAAAATTATGTTTGTTTAAATAATTAATATTGATATTTTTTTCTTTTAGAATTTTAATAATATCCTGATTTGTATCTTCCATAACAAAAGCATTAAATACTTTTTTATCAGTACTTAAAATTTCAATTGCTGGGTTTTTTCCATATATTCTAACACTCATATTTATCACCACCTATATTCTACCATATTTCTCTTTTTTTCTCTTTGAAAAATATGTATTCAAAGAAATGAATAATCCCAATATATCAGTTGGGATTATTCAAGGATTTTTTTCACTTCGTCCATTATTTTGTTTATTCTTTCGAGGTCATTATTTAAGAAATGATACCCGATGACCGCCTCAAATCCTGTAGATGTATTATACGTTGCTATATCTGTGTTTTTAGGTTTGTGGCTAGCATTTTGATTCCTACCTCTTTTAAAAATTAATAATTCATCCTCTGTATAAACTTCTTCAATAAGAACTCTTGCTGCTTTTGCTTGATTTACTGAACTAGTGTATTTAATAGCAGCCTCATGTAAGTTTTTAACTTTTGTGATTTTCTTATCAATTAAATGTTTTCTTACTAAAAGTTCATAATATGCATCACCTATATATGCTAAGGTTAGACCGTTTTGTTGGATCATAAAACACCTTTTTCAACTAGCGTTTTACGTAATCCATCCGCTGTACTAAAATCTTTAGATTTTCTTGCGCTTTGCCACTCTTTATAAATTGCTCTGTCTTCTTTTTTGATTCTACTTATTGAAACCACTAAACCTAATATGTCCATCATATATTTTAAAGCTAAGTATGCTTCATTTAATATTTCTAAATTATTCGGTTTTCTAATGTTTTGATTTACAAATTTTAATAAGGCTTGTAACGCTGTTATTGCGTTAGCTGTATTAAAATCATTATCCATATTTTCATTAAAATCATTAATTGTAAGTAGAATTTCTTCATTTTGTATTTCTTTATTATCATCAAATGCATCTTCAATATCTAATTTAAAAAATACTGATTTATAAGTATTTTCAAGTTTTTCGAACTCCTTCACATACATTAAAAAACTCTCTTCACTATAATTTAATGGAGATCTATAATGCGTGCTTAATAGGAAATATCTAAGTGGCATTTTGTATTCAAAATCTTTTACTAGAATAACATTTCCTATACTTTTGCTCATTTTAACATCTTTCATACTTAAACGACCGTTATGCATCCAGTATTTTGCAACTCTATGATTATGAATCACTTTAGATTGAGCAATTTCATTTTCGTGATGTGGAAACTTTAAATCAGTTCCTCCACCATGAATGTCTATTTCTTCTCCGAAGATATCATCAATCATAGCTACACATTCTGTATGCCATCCTGGTCTACCTTCTGAAAATTGAGAATCAAAATTGATTCCTTCTGATGTTTTCTTCCAAAGCGTAAAATCTAATGGGTTTTCTTTTAATTCATTGACATTTACTCTACTACCTGAGATTAGCTCATCAATATCTCTATTACTTAATGCTCCATAGTCTTTTAATTTACTTACTCTGAAATAGACATCTCCTTCAATTATATATGCATACTCTTTATCTATTAAAGCTTGAATGTAATCAATAATATGCTGCATATACTCAGTAACTTTTGGTTGAATATAGTCTGTTTTACAATTTAAACTAGCAATATCTTTTAAGAAAGCATCAATATAGAATCTACTTAGTTCTAATTCTGGAATATTTTCCTCAAATGCTTTTTGGATTATTTTATCATCAACATCTGTAAAGTTAGATGCATAGGTCACATCAAATCCTTTTGATTCAAAATATCTTCTTACTGTATCAAAAAAAACTACAGGTCGAGCGTTTCCTATATGAATGAAATTATAAACCGTCGGACCACAGACATACATCCCTACTTTCCCTGGATGTTTTGGTATGAAATCTTCTAGTTGATCTGTATACGAATTGTATATTTTCATAATATCATTTCCTTTCTGAAACATAATAATTATAGTTTAATACGACTATATTTTCAAGTAAAATAACTAAGAGATTCAATTATTCCGTATCGTCTCCAGAAGGCTCTCTTTCGCCCTCAATAAAATTAACCTTGTCAATATCTTTAAATCTTGTTGTTATCTTTTCAACTCGATTATTTACTTTGTCGCCATCTTTTCTTAGCATATCAATAGAACGATTCAATTTAGCCCATTCACCTTCAAAGTTATTAAAATTAACTTTTAATTTTTTGAGTTGAACAATAATTTCATTGATGTGTTTGCTTCTTTCATAATCAATTACCATGCTTTGGAATGAAGATAACAATGGAATTAAAGTTGTTGGTGAAACTATTGTTATATTTTTGTTTCTAGCATATTCAACAACTGCAGGTAACTTAGAATGTATCATAGCTAATATTCCATCGCTTGGAACGAACATGATTGCATAATCCGTTGTCATTCCAGGAATAATATATTTACTAGAAATATCTGTTATATGTTTTTTTACTTCTCTACCAAAATCTATGATGATTTTATTTTCCTCTTCTTTTGTTAACTCTTTATTGTCAAATAATTTTGAATAAGAAGAATATGGGAACTTAGAATCAATTGCTATTAGACCTTTTGGTTCTGGCATAAAGATAACAGCATCCGCTCTCACCACATCTGTTTTATTCTTTTTCAAAGTATATTGTATATCATATAATTTTTTATTTTCTCCAAATAAACTAACTAATAATTGATTCAATTGATACTCTCCAAAAGAGCCGCGTGCTTGGTTATTAGAAAGTATGTTTTGTAAACTTACCATTTCTTCTGATAAATCCTTAATTCGTTTTTGAGCTTCATCAATAACTTCAACTCGCTTAACTATTTGATTGAATGTTTCATTAGTGTCTTTAAATCCTTTTGATAAACGATCTTCAACTTTATCGTTTATTTCAAACATTTTCTTCTCAATATTTTCATTTAAAAAACTAAAATCTTTCTTTAAGTCATCATTAATTTTAGATTGGAAATTAGCTAATTCTTTATTTACATTCAGTCTAAAATCAGTGATGCTATCTGAAGAAGATTTCGATTGGTTTCTTAGTTGTTCATTTACTAAATTATTAAAATTAAGCATTGATTCATGAATGCTTTTTGTCATGGCTGTTTCCATATCTTTCACTTTATCAATAATCGTATTTTCGACTAGATTTAGGTCTTGATTCTTATTTTTGTTAAATAATAATAAGATTAAAATAATCAAAGCAATAAATGAAATTATGGCTCCAATTAAGGATAATATTTCTGCGGTTGTCATATTCTTTCCTCCTATAATAATGGACTAAACATACTAAATAGTCCTTGGATAAATTTTGTTACAAAACTTCTTTTCTTCCACTCTTCAAAGTCAACTTCACGCGATTTTTTCAAATCTTCTTTAAAGCTATCTACTAGGTAATCAACTGAGCTGTTTGCAAAGATTACAGTTACTTCAAAATTGAGGTGAAAACTTCTCGGATCAAAATTAACTGATCCAACAGATGCAAGTTCATCATCAATAATTAATATTTTAGAATGAACAAAATGATCATTATATACATATATTTTTACACCCATTTTTAATAGTTGTTCATAATAGGACTCGGTAGCATATCCAACAGCTTTATAATCATGTTTTCCTGGAACCAATAGTTCAACTTGAACTCCGGAATTCGCTGCTGTTTTTATCGCTAACATCAATTCTGATTCAATAATTAAATAAGGTGTAACTAGCTTAATACTCTTCTTTGCTTTATTGATCATTTTAAAATATACATCTCTAATTTTACTGTTTTCAAAATCTGGTCCAGATTCAATAATAGAAGTGAATCCTTTTAATGATTCTACTGATTTGTCCATTGGTTTTTCTATTACATTATTAGTAATATAATACCAGTCTTTAACAAATACGTTCTGGATGCTTGTAACTCCATTACCTTTTAAAATAACATGAGTATCTCGCCAAAAACCAAATTTCTTATCCTCATGATTGTATTCATCCCCTAGATTCATTCCACCAACAAAGCCAACTTTACCGTCTATCACCGTGGCTTTTCTATGATTTCTGTAATTTAAATTAGAATTCCAAATTGAAATACTAGCAGGATCAAAAATGCCGATTTTAACACCTGACGCTATTAAGGATTTCATATATTTATGATCTAAATATTTGTTTGAACCATAATAATCGTATATTAGATAAACATCTAATCCATCTAAAGCTTTCTCCTTAAGTACATCTAAAACTTTAGTTCCAATTCTATCATTTTTTACAATATAAAATTCCATGAATATATAATCTTTTGCTTTAGTTAATTCTTTGATTAATCTTGGGAAAAATACATCTCCATTATTTAGAACTTCTAAATGAGTGTCATCTTCATAAACAGTTCTCCCTGTAGTGGCTTTTATATATTTAAAAATATCTCCGTATTTGTTATTATCATAATTAGGAAAAGTTGTTTCTTCAAGACCTAAAAACACTTCGTTTGCAATTAGTGGTCTTTTTTTAATGAGCTTTCTAATTGCGTAGTCTCTTGCAAAAATGAAGTAAAGAATAACTCCGATAAGTGGACTTAAAATTAATATTAATATCCAATGGCTTTTATTATAAGCATATTCTGGTTTTCTAAGTATTCTAGTAATAATTGACAGCGAAGTGATCATCAATACAAAACTAAAGATATATAATATTGTATTATTTCTTATCACTTGACCTACCGAGGTAATTTGAACCCCAATAGTAAGAAAAAATACATATATAATTTCTGCTAGAATTACTAGTGCAAATATAACATATCCTTTTTTCATACTGACCTCCTGTAAAAATATGTGTTACCCCTAATTTTACCATATATATTTGGTTTTGTTAAACTAGATTAAGTAAAAGAGTAGAAAGGCTTGAAATCGAATGTTTTTAAAGGTCTTTTGTTAAGTTTAAGAGGTTTTTTTCATAAAAAAAAGCCGATAAAATCGGCTTTGTCTTTATTATAATTCGACTGTTTTTGCAAGACCAGAGAATCTAATAACTGATTCTACTGAAGATAAACAGTTGGCTCGTTGAGGATATGTTTCGCCTGACACGATTAATTGTTTGTTTGAAGTATACAACTTATATTGATAACGTTCTTGTTTATCTTTAGAAACAGTAAAGTTTTGATTTTCAATTGCATTCTTAATTGATTCCAAACCATTTAATGCAGATTGTTTTGAAGCATATTTTTGAGATACTAATAAGACTTGCCCATTTGAAGCAACTAATTTTATAAAGAAAGCTTTATCTCCTTCTTTAGATAGTTGATATTTACCATTTGGTTTCTCTTCAACTTTTAGATTTTCAACTAATACTTCTCTCATTTCATTTTGAGGTATTTTAGCTAATTCTACTATTTTATCACAAAGATAGAATTTTTTTACTGACTCAACAGCTGATTCAGCTAGTTTTACAGTTTTATAAAATTCACCTGCCGCAATAACTCTAGCTCCTCTAGCTCCAAATAAATCAAAATGAGAAAATCCTACTTTATCTGTAGAAATCTCGAAATTTCCAGTTTCTACAGCTTTAATAAATGTTTCAATACCGTTTTTAGCACCTTTTTTTGATGCATAACCATATGAAACGACTAAAATTTCTCCATTTGATGCTTTTAAACGGTATTTATATAATCCGGCTTCAGGATATATTTCATATTTACCACTAGGGCTAGATTTCACACTTGGCTTAGCTGTAGCTTTTGTTTTAGCCGCTACTTTTGCTTTAGCTGTAACAACTGGATTTTTAACCGGCTTAGCTTTCACTTCAACTTTCTTAACTTGTTGACTATTAGTTTCCGCTTTTTTCTTTTCTTCTAAAGCTTTTTTTCTTTTTTCTTCTTCTATTCTTTTATCTTCAGCTATTTTTGCTAGTCTTTGTTCTTCAAGTCTTTTTTGTTCTGCTTCTCTTTTCTTTTTTCTTCTTCCAAATAACCCCATATTTATCACCTCTTAAACAGATTATATCATTAAACAGGTATTTAATAGAAGAAGAATGTAAAAGTTCATATTATTTGTATCCATTTAAAAAGAAATAAAAAAAACATAAGATGTGGGGTCTTATGTTTTTAATTTTTGGCTTAATATTAACGTTTACTGAATTGTGGTGCTCTACGTGCTTTTTTAAGTCCGTATTTGTAACGTTCTTTTGCACGAGGATCCCTTGTGATTAATCCAGCTGGTTTTAAGATTTTTCTGTAATCAGGGTTAACTTCTAATAATGCTCTAGTGATTCCTAAACGAATAGCTCCGGCTTGACCAATAATCCCGCCTCCATTAACGTTTACTGAGATATTAAATGTACTTTCGTTAGCCGTTAAAACTAATGGTTGAGAAACATCTAATCGAGCTAATGATGAAGGGATATACTCTTCAAATTTACGTCCATTAACAGTGATTTCACCGTTTCCTGGTCTTAATATTACTCTCGCAACTGAAGATTTTCTTCTACCAGTTCCGCGATACATAACTACTTTAGCCATAATGTCCTCCTAACCTTTCAATTCCATAACAGTTGGCTTTTGAGCCATATGTTTATGGTCTGGTCCGGCGTATACGAATAACTTCTTGTACATTGCGTTTCCTAGCTTACCTTTTGGTAGCATTCCTTTGATTGCAAGTTCAACCATTCTAGTTGGTTTTTCTTGCATCATCACTTTTGCTGTTTTAGTTTTTAAACCTCCAGGATATTGTGAATGAGTATAATACTTTTTATCATCCCATTTTTTTCCTGTAAGTTCAATTTTATCAGCGTTAACTACGACAACATAATCTCCACAATCCACGTGTGGTGTAAAAGTAGGTTTATGTTTTCCTCTGATTACCGTCGCTACTTCAGTAGCTAAACGTCCTAATCTTTTTCCTGCTGCATCCACAACAAACCATTCGCGTTTAATTGTGTTTTCATTTGCCATAAATGTTTTCATTTTATTACCTCCTAATGTTTCGTAAGGCTTGTGGGTATAAAATAAAATGTACCTGTAATATCATATCATTTTAGTATTTATATGTCAACAAATTTTGATTTACACCCGTTAATTAATTTAACTGATTTTATCTCCTGGTGATAATTCATCAGACGCCTCAACCACAAACAATTCTTTTTTGCTATTTTCTCCACAAAGAACCATGCCTTCTGACAGTTCCCCTCTAAGTTTCATTGGCTTAAGATTGACAACAACTTGAACTAATTTACCTATTAAATCCTCAGGTTCATAGAATTCAGCAATACCTGAAACTATATTTCTTATTTTGTCTCCGGTGTCAATTTTTGAAACTAATAATTTTTTTGCATCATTGTGTTTCTTGCATTCTATGATTTTACCAACACGAATATCTAATTTAGTAAAATCTTCAAATTCTATTTCTGGTAGTATTGCTTCGAACTTAGGTTCTTCCACAATTGGTTTCCCAACATTCATTAATTTCTTAATTTCAACTGATTCTTTTTCTAAATCTAGTCTTGGAAATAAGTGGCTTGGTTTTTTGACAACACTATAGCTTTTTTTAGAACCAAATTCTATATTTTTAAAACCTTGGAAGTTTTCTTCAACTCCCAAGAATTCAAACACTTTAGCTGGTGTTTCAATTAAGAAAGGGCGATACAATACAGTTATAATTCTAATGCTTTCAAGCAAATGATACATAACTGATTCTAAAACATCTTTTAACGCTTCATCCTTAGCTAAATTCCAAGGGAACGTATCATCAATCAATTTATTCGTTCGTCTTACTAATGCACTAATGTTTTGTATCGCATTAGGAACTTTGAATTCATCCATATTCTTTTTGTATTCTAAGAAAGTTTCCTTAGCAACATTTCTTAGATCTTCTTCAAAAACTTTGTATTCGTGATTATGCTCTTTTAATGTAACAGTACCTCCAAAGTATTTATTAACCATTGAAATACTTCTTGAAACTAAATTACCATAATCATTTACCAAATCTGTATTCACTCTTCCAATATAATCTTCTGGTGTAAATACACCATCATTACCATATTGAATTTCTCTAACTATATAGTATCTAAACGCATCTAAACCATATCTTTCAACTAATTGTTCAGGGTATATTACATTGCCCTTTGATTTTGACATTTTGCCGTCTTTCATCAAGTACCAACCATGAGCAAACAATCTGAAATTAATCGGAATATCCAAAGCCATTAACATAATTGGCCAATAAATTGCGTGAAATCTTAAGATATCTTTACCAACAACATGGATTACTTCATCGCCACCAGTCCAAAATTTTTGATATAAGTCTTCGTTATCTGATCCATAACCCAAAGCAGTAATATAATTTGTTAATGCGTCAATCCAAACATAGATAACATGTTTTGGATTGGATTTAACTTTAATACCCCAAGAAAAAGCAGTTCTTGAAACTGACAAATCTAATAATCCTGATTTAATAAACGATACCACTTCATTCTTTTTTGACTCCGGTACGATAAACTCGGGATTCTTATCAATAAAATCTAATAGTCTATCTGAATACTTAGAAAGTCTTAAGAAGTACGTTTCTTCTTTTAATACTTTAGTAACCGAACCACAGTCGGGGCATTTATCTCCATCAACTAATTGAGTTGGCGTAAAATATGATTCACAACTAACACAGTAGTTACCGGTATATTCTCCAAGATAGATATCATCGCTAGCTAATAATTTTTCGAAAACTTCTTGAACCACATCAACGTGTCTTTTTTCTGTAGTCCTAATAAAATCATCGTTCGTGATTTTTAGTTCTTTCCAAAGATCTTTCGCAAGTGATGCCATATAGTCTACATGTTCTTTCGGACTTTTATTGTTAGCCAAAGCTGATTCTTCTATTTTTTGACCATGTTCATCGGTACCAGTTAAAAATCTAGTTTCGTATCCTTCTAGATCTTTATATCTTCTTATACTATCGCAAAGACATGTTGTATAAGCGGATCCAATATGAAATTTACCGCTAGGATAATATATTGGAGTTGTTATATAAAATGTTTTTTTCAATTAAATCACCTCGTTAATATACTATTTTCTTTTTTAATTTATCTACAGCCTTTTGATTAAAGACAGTTTTCACTATTTCAAATGCAAAATCATAAACTACCCCTACAGATCTTCCAGTTATAAACAATCCGTCTCTAACAACTAATAAATCGTTCATGCGTTTTGCTTTACCCATTTCTTTTTCAGTTCCCGGAAAAGAAATGTATTGTAAATTATCCATGATACCCATTAATCCAAATACAGTTGGTGCAGCACATATAGCCATCAACCATTTCTTTTGTTGGTAGAAATCAGTAACTAGTTTTTTAACAGTCGCCTCATTTCTAATAACAAACGAATGTGCTCCTCCTGGGATAAATAATCCATCATAATCTGATGCTTTGACTTTTTTCATCATTTTATCGGCTATTACTTTCGTTCCATAAGATCCGGTTACAGTTTTCTTATTGTAAATAGATACTAAATCTATTTCAATATCTGCTCTTTTAAGTAAGTCTACAGTCGCCAAAGCTTCCATATCTTCGAAGCCTTCTGATAATAAACAAACAAATTTCATCCTTTTACTCCTTATCTATTTTCGAATTTAAGTATTCAGTATAGATTTGATTTTTAGGAAGACCAGTCATCTGTGCAACTCTTTTCATTGCTTCGGTTTTCTTTAAACCAGTACTTACAAAATAATCTACTTGTTCCACTATACTTAATTCTGATTTTTCTTGTTTTTCAAGATATCCTTCTAAGATAACTACTAATTCACCTTTCAAATCAGGTAAATCATCATATTCGCTTAAATTCCCACGTATTATTTCTTCGTAGCTTTTTGTAATTTCTCTCGCAATACAAAATTTTCTATCCCCAAAGATTTCAAACATCGATTGAAGCGTTTGTTTAATTCTATGAATCGCTTCATAAAATATTAAAGTTTCCTTACGATATTTTATTTCCTCTAGTTCTAAGTTTCTTTTTGTTGTTTTTGAATCTAAAAATCCATAAAACGTAAAAGGGTGTGTTTTGATTCCTGACATCGTAAGCGCCGGAAGTAATGCATTTGCTCCAGGCAAGGAAACAACATTGAATCCTGCATCTAATACTTTTTGAACTAAATCGAAGCCTGGATCACTTACTAAAGGCATTCCGGCATCTGAAACTAAACCAATATTTAATCCGCTTTCTAAATCACTTAATACATTTTGAATCTTCATTGATGAATTGTGTTCATGAAAGCTAATTAAAGGTTTTTTTATTTCATAATGATTTAAGAGTTTTACAGAAACTCTTGTATCTTCAGCGTATATTTTACTAACTTCTTTTAAAATTTTTAAGGCTCTTAAAGTGATATCTTCTAAATTGCCAATAGGAGTAGCTATTAAATATAATGTTGAATTATCTGATTGATAATTAAGATTTCTTTTCATAAGCTTCATCCCCTAAATGGAATATTTTTAGTACCTCTTCTGTGTATTGATTATTTTCATCATAGATAACTAAAGGTTTTTCTATCTTTAGGTCTCCGGTGTTTCCATTTGCTCTTGCGTCAATTAACACCATCATTGCATCTTTAGATTCTTTTGTATAAACGAATTTAATTCTTTTCATAACAAAACCATGTTTATTTAATAATAAAATTATTTCTTCTAAGCGATTCGCACGGTGTATAAAACTCAGTGAACCACCACTTGTTATCATTTTTCTGGCAGATACAAAGATTCCTTCTAAATCTATATATACTTCGTGCCTCGCTATTGTAAATGCATCTAAATCATTTAAAAATTCATCATGATGATATTTAAAAAATGGTGGGTTAATCGTTATGATATCAAAACTATTAGTTTCATAGTCTTTATATGCTTCTAAGATATCTCTTTTATAGATTTTTATTTGGTTTTCAAGATGATTCAGCTCCACACTTTTTTTAGCTAATGCAACAGCGTCAGCTTGAATATCTATACCAACAATATCTTTCTCTGTTTTTAAAGAGAGGTATAAAGGTATTGGTCCTAGTCCGGTCCCAAAATCAATAATTTTTTTAGCTCTTAGGTTAATATTAACAAAATCAGCTAATAATAAAGAATCCAAAGAAAAGCGAAACAAGTCTTTTCTTTGAATAATTTTCAAACCATCATATGCTAATAAATCATGGATTTCTTCTTTAAACATCTTATTCCTCTAAATTTAATAATTCTTTATCATCAACATCTAAGTTTTCTTGAGACGCTTTTTCTTTAAATTCTATTTCATCTAAATGGAAGGTATGTTGAGTATCTTTAATTCTTACAGAAACTTGTTTAAGAATAAAGTTAATGCTTGTAACTTTTCCTCCACCTTCAGGAGTTTTAACATAAGAATCCATTTTTGGCATTATGTTTCTTAATTCTTTATATTGGTCATCTTCATAGTTTATACAACACAAAAGTTTTCCACAAATACCAGAAATGTTATTTGGGTTTAATGATAAATTTTGATTCTTTGCCATTTTAATAGATACAGGACGGAACTCATTTAAAAATGTAGTACAGCATGTTTGACGTCCACAAGGACCAATGCCACCTAATACTTTTGCTCCATCTCTTGTTCCCACTTGTCTTAGTTCAATACGTACGTGGAATTCATTCGCTAAATCTTTAACCAATTCACGAAAATCTACTCTACCTTCCGCATTAAAATAAATTATTAATTTAGCTCTATCTAATGTATATTCGCAGTTTAATAGTTTCATTTCCAAACGGTTTTTAATGATCAACTCAGCTGTTTTCTCTAAAACTCTAACTGCTTTTTCTAAATTTTCTTCATACTTATTTACATCATGTTCATTCGCAATTCTTACTATTGGTTTTAAAGGCGAAACTAACTCATCGTTTCCAATATGCATTATGTCGGAAACTACAAAACCTAATTCCACACCTCTAGCTGTTTCAACAACTACCTTGTCTCCATTTTTTACATCTATGTTCGCTGTTTCAAAATAATATTTTTTTCCTAAGCGATTAAATTGTATCGCTACTACAGAATGTTGCATACTTATAACCTCTTTCCAAGCACATTAGCATTTCATCAAAGGCTAATTTACTGTTGATATTATACTTCATTCTAGATTTTAATCCAAGCATTTTGGCAAGGTTATTTTCTAGGTATTTTTGAGACATCTTTTCAGATAGACTCTTTATTGTATCAAGTTCATCTTCAAAACAAATATTTTCTAAGCGTCTTAATTGAAAGTTTAGTACATCTTTTTGATAAAAAATCATTAATGTCAAAAAGAAATCAGTGATTTCTTCAGAGTTTAAAATATCATCACTATTTTCCTTAAAAAGAATAATAGATGATACAGTCTTTTCGAGGAAAGCTTTATTGATATCTGTAACAAGTTTTATTACATTTATCATTTGAAAATCTTTAGCAATTTTAATAGCAGAACCCATGTCTACTGTATACTCACTTACTGAATTCGCAATATTTAAATCAATTCCGTTTTCAACTAATTGTTCCTTTATTATGTTTCTATCAATCGGTGTAAAGTGTAGGTTTTCTGCTCGAGAAATAATCGTTTTTAATAAAGAATTATAATTCTCCGTTATAAGAACCTGATAAATTCCTTCTCCTGGTTCTTCCATTGTTTTTAACAAGGTGTTTGCAGAATATAAATTAAATTTATCAGCTTCTTCAATAATATAAATCCTTGGCCCTTTTTCGAGCGAAGCTTTTGAGAATTCGGTAATTAAGGAAGTAACTTGTTCTTTCTTGATTACCTTCCCTTTTGGCTTCACATAAAACAAATTAGGGTGAGTTAAATTATCTACTCTTTTACAGTTATGGCATTCATTGCATGGATTATATCCATTAGGATTAGAGCATAACAAAGTCTTCGCAAATAATAAAGCTGTAGATGTCTTCTTTGTACCGTTAGGTCCTTCAAAGATATAAGCGTGTGAGATGCGATTTTGGTTATAACTATTCGTAATAATTCTAGAAACATCTTTTTGATATTTCCCGACTTCTTCCCATGTCTTTAAAGCCATACCGATTCCTTTCAAAGAGATTTTTTAATTAATGCTATTGCTTCATTAGCTACTAAATCCATAGCCTGTTCTCCATTGATTCTTTTGATGCGATTTGGATATTTTTTTAATAACTCAAGATATCCTTCATAGATTTTTTTATGAAACTTGAGCGGTTCAAGGTCTAGACGGTTCTTTTCGCGTTCTTCGGTGGAAAATACGCGTTCTAAGCCGATTTCCGGTTTCACATCTACAAAGATAGTCAAGTCAGGAAAAACTCCGTCTATTGCAAACATGTTGATGGCAAGGACTTTGTCAAAACCTAAATTTCTACCATAACCTTGGTAAGCCAATGAACTATCAACGTAACGATCACAAAGAACGATTTTTCCCGCATTAACAGCTGGAATTATTTTTTGATGGAGATGTTGACTTCTTGAAGCTGCATAAAGCAAAGCTTCAGTTCTTGGGTCCATTTCTTTATGTTCAACATCATGAATGATGTCTCTAATTTTCTCTGATATTTTAATGCCACCTGGTTCTCTAGTTATAATTACTTCATAACCCATATCGATAAAATACTTTTCCACAACTTTGATTACGGAAGTCTTCCCAGAACCATCTGGTCCTTCAAAACTAATAAATTTACCTTTCATAACTTCACCTGCTTTACCTTACTATTATCTCACAGTTGAGCAATTTTTTAAATATATTATTTTATTTAAATATATTAGTATGATACAATATATCAAAAGGAAGAGATATTATGCAAATTGATATTAGAAATTTATCTTTTGCCTATGGTCGCAAAACTATAATCAATGGATTATCTCATTCGATAAATCCCGGCGATTATTTAGTGATCCGAGGTAAGAATGGGACTGGTAAGTCTACTTTAATTAAATGTTTGTTAGGCATAAATTCTGTTAAAAACGGAATGCTTTTTTTGGATAATACCGATATTAATACTTTCAAATATTGGACAAAATTTGGATACGTTAGTCAGGATTTTGATAATTTTAATTATGAATTTCCTTTAACTGTTGAAGAATTATTAAAGTTTTCTTCTATAAAAAAAACACAACCACAAGACTACTTGAAGCTCTTGGATCAAATGGGTGTTTTAGACATTTTGAATCAAAATATAAATTCTTTATCTGGAGGTCAACTTCAAAGAGTTTTCATTGTAAGAGCGATGCTTAACACCCCTGAAGTGCTTGTTTTAGATGAACCTACAGCTTCCGTTGATAAACAAAATACCGAGTTTTTCTATAAAACTATCGATGCTTATAACAAGCAAGGAATCACCATCATTTTGATTACTCACACAGATTCTCTCGAGGCATTAAATTACACACATACGCTAACTATGAATTTGGATTTAAGTGTGGATATAGAACAAAAGACTCCTGAAAAGGAGGCTAAGCTTTTATGATTTTATCCTTTTTGAATGATTTATTTACTTTGGATTTCATGTATAGAGCACTAATTGCCGGATTGATACTCGGAATTTTAGCTCCTTTAATTGGTTCTATCGTTGTTGTTAGAAGATTATCATTTATTGCAGATACTTTAGGTCATTTCTCTTTGGTTGGGATAGCTGTTAGCTTATTCTTATCTACCTTAGGAATATCGATATTCTTTGAAAGACCACTTTATTTAGGAATTGCTTTTGCAGTTATTGGTGGTTTTCTAATTGAGTTATTTAGGAGATCCTATAAAAACTATAAAGAAATATCGATGGTTATCGTTATTTCATTAGGTTCAGCCTTAAGTGCAATATTCTTCTCACTTTCTAAGAAAACTGGTTCGTTGTATAACTATTTATTCGGTTCTATCTTAACAATAACAGATTATTATCTTGTTTTAATTATTATTATCGCTGCCATTGTAATAGCTTTATTTATCATATTTTGGAAACAAATTCTTTCTATTAGTTTTGATGAAACTACGGCGAAATTTTTAGGAGTGAATGTAGGTTTATTCCAAATGATGTTTATGATACTTCTATCTGTAGTTGTTTCTGTTTTATTGGAAGCGGCTGGCGTTTTATTGATTTCATCAATGATGATTATTCCTGTAGCTTCCGCAATGAGAATTAGTTGGAGTTTTCGATCAACTTTAGTAATCTCGATAGTATTTTCAGAGCTAAGTGTTTTCTTTGGCTTATGGGCAGCTTATTCCTTTAAGATCCCATCTGGGGCAGCTATTGTTTCAGTTAGTATTATCATCTTAATAATTATCGCTATGGTAAAACGAATTGTGCAAAAACGCAATATTGCAAATCTAGAAGAACTTCAAAAATAAATATAAAACGCTGATTGAAACTCAGCGTTTTTTTAATATGTAATCTCTTCTAAATATAAGCCCGCAGCGGGTGCTAGGTTTTTGGTATGTTCTCTACTTTTTTCTTTGATAATATCCGAGATACTTAGTTCTAGATTGCCATTTGAAATCTGGACTAAAGCAAAAACTATTATCCTTATCATATATCTAAGAAATCCATTACCCTCAAATACCAATGTCAATTCGTTTTGTTTTTGAATTAACTCCGCATTGAATATTGTTCTTATCGTCGAATCTGGATCTCCCTTACAGAAACTTTTAAAATCATGAGTTCCAACTAGTTGTTTCAAATTTTCTTCTAGTATTTCTATATTAAGTTCTTTAATAAACCATTCATAATTGATTCTGAACGGATTTATTTCGTTCACAACCATCTTATAAATATATCGTTTTTTATAGACATCGTATCTTGTATGAAATAATGGATGTACTTCTTTAACTGATTTTACTATTATATCCTTTGGTAACTGAGTATTTAAGTAATTTAACCATTTTTCTTCTGTTAGAGGTTTATCACTGTTAAAGTGAAATACATAGTTTAAAGCATGTACTCCCGCATCGGTTCTTGAAGCTCCTTGAATTAGAGTATCTGCACCATTAATAAAAGCGATAACCTTTGTTAATTCGCCTTGTATCGTTATTTGATCCTTTTGGATTTGAAATCCACTATATCTGTGACCATCATAACTAATAATCGCTTTAAACCTTTTTGAATCCTCTAATGTTGTCATTAATATTATTCTATTTACTAACTCGTCTTCAAAGCCTAGTTTTACTGGGTTACCTAATTTATTATAGCCATAAATCATATGTGAATTGTCATCAAGAGATAGAAGTAAATCTTCAAACAATTCTTGATTTTCTTCTATTACTTTTTTTACTGAATCTATTCCATAAACTACTAAATCGTCTAGTTTAAGTCCTACCTCATTATGTAGTGTTTTAATATCAAAAACCATGTTATATCACCTTGATAACTATGGCGCCTGCGAAGCACAATAGTGTAAATACTCCACTGTATACATCGATCATAGAAAACTTAAGAACATTTATTCTTGTTCTTGATTGTCCTGGAACAAAGTTTCTGGATTCCATAGCGTCGGCTAATTCTTCGCTTCTCATAAATGCGATAATAAACATTGGAACTAATAAGGATATAATTTGTTTTAATTTATCTTTCAATTTTCCTTCACTGAAGTCGGCACCACGGCTCGCTTGAGCAGCCATAATTTTTTGTGCTTCATCAAAAATAGTAGGAATATATCTTAGACTTAAAGAAATAATTAATGCAAAGTCTTCTGAATTAAAACCGATTTTTTTTAATGGTCTCAATAAACATTCAATTCCGTGAGTCAAATCTGTTGGTTTTGTACTTAAGGTTAAAACAGTGGTAAAAGTGATTATAATCAAGATTCTAACGATAACAAACACTGACATTTCAATTCCTTTTTCATATATTGTTAGTGAAAAAGAATAAAAATCAGTTCCATAGCCAACGTATCTTAAAATAAAGTATACTCCAAAGACAAATGCTAAGAATAATAAAAATTTAAATTTCCCTAATCTTAACAGTATTCTCCAAAATACAAAAGCGAGTACAATAGCTAAAACAGAATATAAATTAAAATGTAATGTGGCTTGCGAAAGAATTTTACCTTCTGTATTTAACGCAATTTGAAAAACAAAAGTAAAAATTAGTAATACAAAAATTGCACGAAGCCCCTTCGCTACTTTAATGATTGATATTTGACCAATCAATAAAATGAAAATAGCGGCTGCTAAAGCGATAGATAATTGAGTAATATTTTCTAGCATGAAAACCGCTATCATGAGAAATAATACTGATATAATTTTAGTTCTAGGGTCTAATCGATAGAAAAATCCTTTTCCTGGAATATATTGACCAATAATGATACTATTCATTCTTCGTCACCCTATTCAATTCGTTGATTACATCTTCAGCGGTTTTTTGATAGATATCTACATCTAAGTTTAAAGTTTCTTTTATATGTTTTAATGTTTTTACAGTATTTGGTAAGTCTAAATGATTGTTTTTTAGGATATTGCTTTTAAATAATTTCTCTGGCGTTCCTTCAAATGATAATTCTCCATCTTTTAATACAATCACCCTATTAAAATATTGATATACTAAATCCATATCATGCGTAATTATTATTATTGTTTTATTCGTTTTTTTATGAATGTCAGTAAATAACTTCATTAATGTAGTTTTACCCTCCGGATCTAATCCACTTGTAGGTTCATCTAACACTAATATTTCAGGATCTAAGGCTAAAATACCGGCGATACTTACTCTTTTCTTCTCTCCCCCACTAAGGTTGAAAGGATTTCTATTTAAGTAAGTTTCATCTAAACCAACTAATTTTAATGAATCCAATGCTAATTCTTTAGCTTTTTCTTTTGGAACTTTAAAATTCATTGGGCCAAACATAACATCTTTCTCAACAGTATCTTCAAATAATTGGTATTCCGGAAATTGAAATACTAGTCCAACGTTTTTCCTAATGCTATTGTATTTAATTTTTTTATTTCTTTTTTTGGTTATGATATTACCAAAAATTTCCACTGTGCCTGATGTTGGAAATATTAATGCGTTCATATGTTTAGCTAACGTTGACTTACCTGAACCAGTATGACCAACTAGAGCAATAAACTCTTCATGTTCTGATATATTCAAAGAAATATTTTGAATTGCCTTATAAGTTATCTTTGAATAAGATGCGTATTCATGGGTTACTTCGTTAAAACGTATTCCCATAATTTTTCCTTTATTTTTTGGCTTTCTACTTTAGAAGCAACCTCTAAAGCCACTGGCAATTCTAAGTGACATTCTCGGAATACTTCTGGTTTTTTTAATAAATCATTTGTTGCTTCAAAGGCATATACTTCCCCTTGATTCAAAATTAACATTCTATCTGCTAAAAGTGCTTCATTTACATCATGAGTAATCATGATGATAGTCAAACCTTCTTTGTTTAACGTTTTGATATATTCTATTAAATCACTTCTAGTGTATGGATCTAACATTGAAGTTGCTTCATCAAATATCAAAATATCCGAATGCATCGCTAATATTCCCGCTATAGCTACTCTTTGTTTTTGACCGCCAGAAAGATTTGAAGGTTGTTTATCTAAGTATTCTTTCATCCCTACTTTTTGAGCGTAAAAATCGATTTTTTCAAGCATTTCTTCTCTCGGAATACACAAGTTTTCCATACCAAAAGCGATGTCATCTCTTACAGTGACACCGACAAATTGATTATCCGGGTTTTGAAATACTATACCAATTTTCTTTCTTAATTCATAAGCTGATTCATCATTCAATAAAACTTGATCTATTAAAATTTCACCACTTTGTGGTTCTAATAATCCAACTAATGTTTTAGCTAAAGTTGATTTCCCAGAGCCGTTATGCCCAAGAATAGCAATCCATTCTCCCTTTTTAATCTCGATATTTACATTTTTTAATCCCAGTTTTTTCTCATTATAAGAAAAACTGACATCTTTAACTGAAATAATACTCATATAAGCACCGTCCAACTTAACATTATAACAAAATATGTTTAAATTACCTAATTAAATAATGCTTTTTCTATATCTCTTAAAGCCACTATTCCTAGTAGTTTTTGTTCCTTTTCTCCCTCTTCAGTTACTAGTAACAACAAAAGTTCTCTTCTGCTTTTTAAGTCTTTAGTAAAACATTCATAAGCTTCATCTAATGAAGCATCTCTACTTATGAATTCAAAGTATTTTCTTGGATCTGAATTCAAATCTATTGCTTCTAGTAAATCATTTATTTTCATTTTTTTTGAGATTGTTTGATTTTTATTCATAGATAAGTAGTCAAATACAGATTTTTCAGTGAATACCCCCATTAGTTGATTGTCATTAATAATCGGGATAGTATTAAATCCATATTGTTTTAACATATTGATTACATCTCCAACCAAGGTATTTAACCCCGCAGTTTTAAGTTTAGATAACGGAATCATTACATTCTCTACTTTAAGGGGTTTAATTATTCTTTCTACCACTTCTTTAAAACTGTCTAAAAACTTCTCGCTAGGAATTATCACATCATTATTATGAGATATAATATTTCTAACTTGAGAAGCTTGTTGAAGAATATCAAAATTAAACTTATTTGATATCAATGGATTCGTATTACTTTTTTTGATTCTATAAATAGTAGACATAAAACCAGAGTAAGAATAATTCCCTTGGTTGTATTCTATCCTTAAATATTTTTCTAGTTTCTTAAAAAAGTCTAAAAATTGTTCTTCGTTTGTCATGTGAATTTCCTCCCGAGTATTTCTACTATCCTTCTTGATATTGTGCTAATAACTCATTGTATAAATCTAAAGTAGATTGCTCATCTTTAAGATTTATATAGAAATAGTCCTCACCATCATATATTTCTATCCAAGGGTGCGTACTATCTCCTAAATTTAAATACACCGCTAACTCGCCTTCTAAGGTGAAGTATCCCGATTTAACATTACCAACAGATGAACCATTGGTTCTTCTTGCAATTACTAAAGGATCTGTCATAGAAATTGCTACGGTACTGTCTATAACAATTTTCTTAGAATATAACCCACCACTAATTTCTAAAGTATTCGTAGTCTCATCAATTGTAAATATTGCCTCTTTAGAACCATTAAAAATAATAAAAGCGGAAAAGCCTAATGCTAAAATAGTTATTAAAATTCCTGCTATTGTGGCTATTTTACTGTTATTTTTCATAATATTTACTCCTTTACATTAGTTATCACTTCTATTATACCTTCTAGCATTTACTTTGAGTAGTGGAAAATAAAAAAACCGAGATATTAACATCTCGGTTTTATATCTTTTATTGATTAATTAAACTAATTCAATAACAGCCATTGGACAAGAGTCACCTCTTCTTGGTCCAATTTTATAAATACGTGTGTATCCACCATTACGTTCTTTAAATCTAGGTCCTAATTCAGTGAATAATTTTACCATAGCATATTGATCATCTAGTTTTAAATCTCTTACTGTTTTTTCTGCTATTCTAGCTGAATTTAAGTCGCCTTTTTTAGCAAGAGTAATTAATTTTTCTACAGTTCTTCTAATTTCTTTCGCTTTAGTAACTGAAGTTTCAATTTTCTCATGCATAATAAGTTGCGTTGCTAAATCACGAATTAGTGCTTTACGATTAGAGCTATTACGACTAAGTTTTGTATATCCTCTACTACTCATTATTTCCTCCTATCGATTAGTGTTTAGCTAAGCTTAAAGTCATTTCTTCAAGCTTTTGCTTAACTTCCTTCAATGATTTTTTACCTAAATTTCTTACTTTCATCATGTCTTCTTCAGATTTTTCAATCAATTCTCCAAGCGTATGAATACCAGCTCTTTTTAGGCAATTATAAGATCTTACAGAAAGATCTAAATCTTCAATTGGTTTCTCTAAATTGCGATTTTTTTCTTCGCTCTTTCTTTCAACCATAAAACTTTGTTCTATTTCTTGTTCAGAAAGCTCAACTACTGTTTCATAATGATTAATTAACATTTGAGAAGCAGTACCTAAAGCAGATTTTGGATCAATAGAACCATTAGTCCAAACTTCCATAGATAATTTATCGTAATCTGCAGAATCCATCACTCTAGTTTTTGCAACATTATAATTTGCTTTTACAACTGGAGTATAAATACTATCTATTGCGATATCATTTACGTCTTCACGGTAACCAGCGTTATCTTTTGCGCTAACATATCCGTTACCTTTTCTAGCTTTCATAACCATTCTTAATTCTTTACCTGCATTTACATGACAGATATAATGGTCAGGGTTAACAATTTTAACTTGTTCATCTGCTAAAATATCCCCTGCGTAAACATCTTTAGGACCAACAACTGTTATGTCTAGTCTTTTTTCTATTTGTGATTCTTCATTATCAATAGAGATGATTACTCCTTTTAAATTAAGAACAATCGCAGTAACATCTTCAACGACATCTTCAATAGGTGTGAATTCATGTACTACGTCATTGATATTAACGTTAACTATTGCAGCTCCAGGTAATGAAGACAATAAAACTCTTCTTAATGAATTACCTAGTGTAATTCCAAAACCTCTTTCAAGAGGTGTTATTACAAATCTACCATAGGTGTCATTAATTTCTTCCGTTATAGTCTTTGGTTTTTCGAATTTCAAGTCCTTCATGGATTCTCCTTCCTAACCGCGTGGTCGTTTTCTTGGACGACAACCGTTATGTGGAACTGGTGTAACATCTTTAATAGCTGTAATTTCTAATCCAGCTACTTGTAAACTTCTAATTGCAGCTTCACGTCCAGGACCTGGTCCTTTAACTTCAACTTCAACTTTTTGAACTCCATTGTCTATAGCTGATTTAGCTGCAGCTTCTGATGCTAATCCTGCTGCGAATGGAGTAGACTTACGGCTACCTTTGTACCCGATTGCTCCTGCTGAACTCCATGCAATTGCATTACCTTTCGTATCAGTAATTGTAATTATTGTATTATTGAAAGTCGAATGAATATGTGCGATCCCCAAAGGAATGTTCTTTTTCACACGACGTTTTGTTCTTACATTACGTGCCATAATTATTCATTTCTCCCTTCTATTTCTTCTTATTAGCTACTGTTTTTCTTGGACCTTTACGTGTTCTTGCATTATTTCTTGTGTTTTGTCCGCGAACTGGTAACCCTCTTCTGTGACGAATTCCTCTGTAAGAACCTATTTCCATTAATCTCTTAATGTTTAAAGCTCTTTCTCTTCTTAAATCGCCTTCTACTATATATTTTTGTACTTCTTGACGAATTCTAACTACCTCTTCATCAGTCAAGTCTTTTGTTCTTTTAGATTCTGAAATCCCTGCAGCTGCCAAGATTTTCTCTGATCTTGTTCTGCCGATTCCGAATACATATGTAAGAGATATAACTATTCTTTTTTCTCTAGGTATATCTATTCCTGCGATACGTGCCATAATTACCCCCTATTTTCCTTGTCTTTGTTTGTGTTTTGGATTTTCACAAATAACAAGTACTTTTCCCTTTCTCTTAATAATTTTACATTTATCACAGATTTTTTTCACAGATGGTCTTACTTTCATTACCATTACCTCCTAAAATCTTTCTTTAAATATTTTTGTTTTTTATTTCATTCTATAAGTAATTCTTCCACGTGTTAAATCATAAGTTGAAAGTTCAACTTTAACTTTATCACCTGGTAAAATGCGTATGTAATGCATACGGATTTTACCAGAAACGTGTGCTTTTATACGGTGTCCGATTTCTAGCTCAACAATAAATTGCGCATTCGGCAACACTTCAACAACTTTTCCATTCATTTCTATTACATCATCTTTTTTTGCCAAGTTAAAATCACCCCTTATAATGTGGTTAGAATCTCGTAACCATCTTTAGTAATCAATATCGAATGCTCAAAATGAGCTGACAATGATTTATCTCGGGTTATCGTAGTCCAACCGTCTTTTAAAACCTTAACTTCTTTATTACCTAGATTAATCATAGGTTCGATTGCTAAGGTCATTCCCGGTTTTAAAAGAATTCCTCTATGTGGCAATCCATAATTTGGAATTTGAGGATCTTCGTGAAGTTCTTTTCCCACTCCGTGTCCTACAAACTCTCTTACAACTGAATAGCCTAAACTTTCAGCTTTCTTTTGAATATGGTGTGATATATCCGATAAGTGATTTCCACCTTTTGCAAATTCTAAACCTGCAAATAGGCTAGCTTCGGTTCCTTCAAGTAATTTTTTCGCTTCTTCAGATATCTCACCGCATGCATATGTCCAAGCTGAATCACCATGATATCCCTTATAGATAGCTCCAATATCAACAGATACAATATCTCCTGATTTTAAAACTCTTCTAGGACTAGGAATCCCGTGAACAACTTCTTCATTAATTGATATACATGCAGAAGCTGGATATCCACTATAGTTTAGAAATGAAGGTATTGCATCTTCGCTTCTGATTACTTTTTCTACCAATTCATCTAATTGTTTTGTAGTTACTCCTGGCTTTATAGCTTCTGATACAGCTTTATGAGCTAACGCAACTATTCTCCCAGCAATTCTCATCAATTCAATTTCACGACTTGATTTTCTTGTAACCAAACTATTCACCTATACTTTCAATAATGTCTTTAAAAACTTTATTTGAATCTTGTTCTCCATCAATAACAACTAACAGTCCTTTTCGATGGTAGTACTCTAATAATGGTTTTGTCTTCTCATTATATATACTTAGTCGATTCATTACTGATTCTTCTAAGTCATCATCACGTTGCATCAATTTGCTTCCACAAAAATCACAAATTCCAGTAACAACTGGCGGATGATAATCAACATGATATGTCTGTCCACAATTTGAACATACTCTTCTTCCCGCCATTCTATGAAGTAAAACTTCATCATCAACGGAAACGTTGATAACAGCAGTAAGTTTAATGTTTAACTCTTCTAGCATGATATCTAGCGCCTCTGCTTGTGCTTCGGTTCTAGGATATCCATCGAGCATAAAGCCATTCGGGTAATTTTCTTTACTCAATAACTCCTTAACAATTTCGTTGGTCATTTTATCGGGAACTAGATTACCTTGTGCGAGGTACTTCATCGCTTCTTTCCCTATTACAGAATTTTTCTTAATCTCTTCACGGTAAATATTTCCAGTTGAAACATGATCAAGGTTATAATACTCTAATAGTTTTGTTGCTTGAGTACCTTTACCTGCACCCGGTTTTCCCATTATCAATAAATTTATCATCGATAATCCTTAACGCATGAATCCTGTATATGTTTTTTCTTGAGTATCTGTTTCTATTTGTTTAGCAGTCTCTAATGCAACACCAACGATAATTAGTAGTGATGTTCCTCCGATTTGTGCGTATGAATGGCCTAACACCATTGACGTGATAATCGGTAAACTTGCAATTACTATTAGATAAAACGCTCCAATTACAGTAATTCTGAATAAAGTTTTTGTTATGTATGTTTCTGTTTCATATCCAGGTCTTACACCAGGGATATAAGCATTTTGTTTTTGTAAATTTTCCGCCATTTGTTCAGGTTTAATAATGATGAACGTATAGAAGAATGTAAAGATAAAGACTAATAAGATATATATAGCAAAACCGATTGGTTGCGTATATGTAAATATTTGAGTTAACCAGTTGCTTGCACCAGCACCTATACTAATGTAACTGAAAACAGTACTTGGTAGTGATAGGATGATTGAAGCAAAGATTACTGGGATTACTCCTGAAGTATTTACTCTTAATGGAATATTAGATTCCGATTTACCTTTAAATTTAGCACTTGCTGGTCTATTAGCATATTGAATAGGAATTTTTCTTGTTGCAACTTGCATATAAGTAACACCTATTAATACAGAAATAAACATAAGCATACAAACACCAAATAAAATGTAGCCAGATAGAGCTCCTTGGTTCGCATAAGTCGTAGCAAGTGCTCCAGTTGGATCTGAGATATAATATTGAGCTAATGATGTGATTGTACCTGGGAATGACATAATGATACCACCAACGATTAACATTGAAGAACCATTACCAATTCCTTTTAAAGTAATTTGGTCGGCTAACCAGATCATGAATGCTGTACCAGCAGTCAATACTACAGCTATATAGAAGTATACTAGGAACCATAAGTTTCTACCACCTAAAGTAGCCCAGTCACTAACAAATGTTTGGAATAATTGTGCTTGTGAATCATGAAATGCAAATGTCATAGCTAATGCTTGTACAAACGCTAATCCAATTGCAATATATCTAGTAACTCTAGATATTTTTTGTCTCCCAGTTTCGCCTTCTAAGCTCCACTCTTTTAATACTGGAATAATGTCCATTTGTAACATTTGCACGATAATCGATGCAGTAATGTAAGGGCTAATTCCTAAAGCAATAATTGAGTAATTTCTTAACGCGTTACCAGAGATTGAGTTAACAATACCTAAGAATCCAGTGTTTTCGAATAAATTCGATAACATAGTTGCATTAATAAGTGGCATTGTAACTAATGTTAATAATTTGAAAATTAAGAATGCTAATAATGTGAAACCAATCTTTTTCAATAAATCCTTATTTTTGAAGATTTTTTTTAGTTTTTCCACTATTAAATCACCTCAGCTTGTCCACCAGCTTCAATAATAGCTTTTTCAGCTGAAGCTGTAAATTTGTGAGCCTTTACTGTAAGTTTAACTTCTAATTTCCCTTTTCCTAAAATTTTAACTCCATTAAGTACTTTTCTAACTAAACGATCTTTGATAAGAAGCTCAGGCGTTACTACAGTACCTTCTGGATATTTGTTTAAGTCTTCAATGTTTACAATTCCGTATTCTTTTCTGAAAGGATTTGTAAACCCTTTTTTAGGAAGACGTTTGTATAGAGGTGTTTGTCCACCTTCGAAACCTAGTCTTACTCCTCCACCAGATCTTGAGTTTTGACCTTTAGTACCACGTCCAGCTGTTTTACCATTACCAGATGAAGTTCCGCGACCTTTTCTCTTACCTTGATGTGTTGCACCTTGATTAGGTTTTAATTCATGTAAATTCATAAACTACCTCCCTATTTCTTTACTTCTTCGACTTTAACTAAGTGATTAACTGTTCTTATCATACCGTTAATCATGTCATTTTCTTCATGTACTACAGAAGAAGTTCTTTTGTTAAGTCCCAAAGCTTTGATTGTTTTTACTTGATTAGGTTTGTGTCCTGATAACCCTTTTACTAATGTAATTTTTACTTTTGCCATTATTTGATTACCTCCTCAGGAGTGAGGCCTCTCATTGCCGCTACAGTTTCAAGATTACGTAATTCTTTTAATCCAACTATAGTTGCATGAACAATGTTAATAGGCGTATTTGAACCTAATGATTTACTTAATACATCTTCAATACCAGCTAACTCAAGTACAGCACGAACTGGACCCCCAGCGATAACTCCTGTACCTTCTGCTGCTGGACGTAAGAATACTTTACCAGCACCGAATTTTCCTGTTACAGAATGAGGAATTGTTGTTCCTTTAATTGGTACTACTACGATATTTTTCTTAGCATCTTCGATAGCTTTTTTGATAGCGTCTGGGACTTCACCGGCTTTACCAGTTCCGAATCCAACTTTACCTTTTTTATCTCCAACAACAACTAATGCTGAAAAGCTAAATCTTCTACCACCTTTAACAACTTTAGTTACACGGCCGATACTAACAACTCTTTCTTCGTAGAGTTTAACTTCTTTTTGACGTTGATTTCTATTTTTTCTTGGGTTTCTTTTGTTATTTCTTCTGTTGTCATTGTTGCTATTTTTATTGAAAGTATTTGTTGCACTATTTTCTTGTTTAGCTTCAACAGGTTTTTTATTTTCTTCCATTTTAGTTAACCTCCTTCTAGAATTCTAGCCCTTCGGCTCTTGCAGCATCTGCCAATGCTTTAACTCTACCATGATATAAATATCCACCACGGTCAAACACTACTTTTTTGTATCCTTTTTCAACTGAAAGTTTACCGATAGCAGAACCAACCGCTTTAGCTCCTTCAATATTTGCTCCATTAAGTCCTTCAATTTCTTTTGAGTTCGCTTGTGCTAAAGTAACTCCATTTAAATCGTCGATCAACTGTGCGTAAATTTGTTTATTAGAACGGAATACATTAAGACGAGGTCTTAAATCTGTTCCCTTCATGTGAAATCTAATACGACGATGTCTTTTTTGTCTTTGTTTAGTTCTATTTACTGGTTTAAACATAATTTATCACCTGCTAATTACTTAGCTGTTTTCCCTTCTTTACGACGAACTTTTTCATCTCTGTATCTGATACCTTTACCTAGGTAAGGTTCAGGTGGACGAACTTTACGAACGTTTGCCGCAAATTCTCCAACGATTTGTTTGTTAGCACCCATAATTTGAACTTCAGTGTTTTTATTTACAGGAATTTCAACAGTAAGCCCTTCAGGAATTACCATTTCAACTGGATTTGAATACCCAACATTTAATACTAATGTTTTTTCATCTTTTAATAGAGCACGATACCCTACACCTTTTATATCAAGGATTTTACTATATCCGCTTGTTACACCAATAACCATATTATTCAATAACGCTCTAGTCGTTCCATGTAAAGAACGTAAACGTAATGAATCATTAGGTCGGGTTACAGAAATTTCATTATTTTCCAACTTTATTCCGATATTGTTATCGAATGTAAAGTTAAGTTCACCTTTAGGGCCTTTAACTACCACGAAATTATTTTCGTTAATGTTAACTTGTACGCCTTCGGGAACTTGGATCGTTTGTCTACCGACACGACTCATCTTTCTTGCACCTCCGTTATATAATTACCATACGTATGCGATTACTTCGCCGCCAACTTTACTATTTCTAGCCGCTCTATCAGTCATAATACCTCTAGACGTAGATATAATAGCGATTCCTAAACCATTTAATACTCTAGGAATGTCGTCAGTTTTAGCATACACACGTAAGCCAGGTTTGCTTATTTTCTTCAAACCTCTAATTACTCTTTCTTCATTTTCTAAATACTTTAATGTTACTTTTATAGTACCTTGTACACCATCATTTAAACGTTCAAAATCAACGATATATCCTTCTTGTTTTAGAACAGTAAGAATTTCTGATTTTAGTTTTGATGCTGGCATTTCAACTATTTTATGTTTCATTTGATTTGCATTACGGATTCTTGTTAGCATATCCGCAATTGGATCTGTCATTACCATATTATAATGCCTCCTTCCTTACCAACTTGCTTTTTTTACGCCAGGGATTTGTCCCTTATAAGCTAATTCACGGAAACAAACTCGACACAATTTAAATTTACGATATACAGCATGAGGACGTCCACAACGTTCACATCTAGTATAATTTCTTACAGGGAATTTAGACCCTCTTTTTTGACTAACTTTTTTCGATGTTTTTGCCATAAGATCCTCCTTATCTTCTGAAAGGCATACCGAATTGTTTAAGCAATTCATATGCTTCCTGATCTGTATTAGCTGTGGTTACGATTACTATATCCATACCACGGATTTTCGAAACTTTATCATAGTTTATTTCTGGGAAAATCAATTGTTCCTTCACACCTAATGTGTAATTTCCTCTTCCATCAAATCCTTTAGGGTTAACACCTCTAAAGTCTCTAACTCTTGGTAAAGCTAATGATACTAATTTATCAAAGAAATCGTACATTCTTTCACCACGAAGTATAACTTTACATCCAATAGGCATTCCTTCACGAAGTTTAAAGTTCGCGATAGATTTTTTGGCTTTAGTAATTAGAGGCTTTTGCCCAGTTATTAGTGCTAATTCACTAACGGCATCATCTAATACTTTAGGATTTGCAACAGCATCTCCAGCACCGATATTAACAACAATTTTGCTAATCATTGGAGCTTGCATGATTGAAGTATAGTTGAATTTTTCTGTTAAAGCCGGAATGATCTCAGCTTTGTATTTTTCTTGTAATCTATTCATTATTTACTCCCTCACTAGTCCAAAACTTCGCCAGATTTTTTTGCAAATCTAACTTTGACTTCTTTTTCTTCTTTTTTATCTTTTTTTGTTATTGTTTTGTATCCTACTTTTGTAGGAACTTTTGCTTTTGGATCCATCAACATAACATTTGAAATATGCATTGGTTTTTCAACTTCCATAATTCCTCCATCTGGGTTAGCTTGAGAAGGTTTCAAGTGTTTTTTAACTTTAGATAATCCATCGCCATCCAGCACAACTCTGTTAGTTTTGTTTAAAACTTTCATTATTGTACCCTCTTTACCTTTATCTGCACCAGAGATTATTTTGACTTTATCGCCTGTTTTTAATTTCATGATATGCGCCTCCTATAATACTTCTGGAGCAAGAGAAACGATTTTTGTAAATTCCTTATCTCTTAACTCTCTTGCAACAGGACCGAAAATACGAGTACCCTGAGGACTGTTATCTTCTTTTATAATTACTGCTGCGTTGTCATCAAATCTTAAAAATGAACCGTCTGCACGACGTATAGCTGCTTTAGTTCTTACTATTACTGCCTTTACAATCTCACCTTTTTTAACTACACCACCTGGTGTTGCAGTTTTTACAGTTGCTACAATGATGTCACCGATACTTGCATATCTGCGACGAGTACCACCCAATACTTTAATTGTTAAAATTTCACGAGCGCCTGAGTTGTCAGCGATTTTTAATCTGGTTTCTTGTTGTATCATAATCAGACCTCCTATTTACAATGACTGTCTTGATTTTTCCACTACTTCTAATAAACGAAAACGTTTAGTTTTAGATAGTGGTCGACATTCAGTTATTTTAACTACATCACCTTGGTTGGCTTCATTTTTTTCATCGTGTGCTCTGAATTTTTTAGATGAGATAACTCTTTTGCTATATAAAGGATGTTTCTTATAAGTTGTTACTAAAACTGTGATAGTTTTATCGTTTTTACTAGAAACTACAGTACCAGTAAATACTTTGTGATTGATAATAGTTTTTTCCATAATAATCCTCCCTATTTACTTTCTCTCTCAGTAAGAACGGTTTTCATACGAGCTATTGTTTTTTTAACGATACTAATGCGTGCAGTGTTTTCTAATTGACCAGTCGCTTGTTTGAAGCGAATGTCAAATAATTCTTTTTTAAGGCTTTCAATTTCATTCAAAATTTTTTCGGTGTCCATTTCACGAATGTTTTTTGCATACATCATTTTGAATCACCACTTTCTTTTTTAATTATCTTAGTTTTAATAGGTAATTTATGTTTAGCAAGTCTTAACGCTTCTCTAGCGATTTCTTCACTAACACCGGCCACTTCAAAGATAACTTGACCTTTTTTCACTACAGCTACCCATTCTTCTGGATTCCCTTTTCCGGATCCCATACGAACCTCTAAAGGTTTTTTTGTTTTTGCTAAGTGTGGGAAGATTTTAATCCAAACTTGCCCAACTCTTTTCATATAACGTGTCATCGCGATACGGCTAGCTTCTATTTGACGAGCTGTAATCCAAGCACCATCTAAAGCTTGCAAACCGAATTCACCGAATGCTATTTCAGTATTACCTTTGGCTTTACCTTCATAACTTACTCTGTGAGGACGACGATATTTTGTTCTTTTAGGCATTAACATAATTATTTAACCCCCTTCTTCTTAGAAGGAAGAATTTCCCCTTTGTAAATCCATACTTTAACTCCTAATTTACCATATGTTGTATTAGCTTCTGCTAATGCATAATCGATATTAGCTCTTAATGTATGAAGTGGAACATTCCCTTCGCTGTATCCTTCGCTACGCGCCATTTCAGCACCGCCTAGACGACCAGAGATAAGTGTTTTACAACCTTTTGCTCCTGCTTTTAAAGCTCTTTGAATAGCAACTTTTTGTACTCTTCTAAATGAAGCTCTATTTTCTAATTGGTGTGCAATGTTTTCTGCAACTAATAATGCATCAATTTCAGCACGTTTGATTTCAACTACGTTTAAATATACTGTTTTATTTGTAAGTTTTTGTAATTTTTCTACTACAGCTTTTTTAGTTTCAGCATTTCTACCGATTACCATACCAGGTTTAGCAGTATTAACTGTAATAATTACTCTTTTCTTACTTCTTTCAATCTCAATCTTAGAAACACTTGCGTTTTTATAAAGATCGTAGATTAAGTCGCGAATTTTAATATCTTCGTGTAATAGGTCCGCAACGTCGTTCTTGTCTGCATACCATCTTGATTCCCAATCAAGTATGATTCCAATACGCTGTCCTATCGGATTTACTTTTTGTCCCATAAAATTCCCTCCTTACTCTTTCTCTGCCACTGTGATATATACGTGGCTAGTTCTTTTTAAGATTTGAAATGCTCTACCTTGTGCATGTGGTTGCATTCTTTTCATTGTTTTACCTTCTCCAACAAAAATTTCTTTCACATACAAGTTTTCTTGTTCTAATTGATAATTGTGTTCCGCGTTCGCTACTGCAGATTTTAATAGTTTTTCAAGAGCTAGAGAAGATCTTTTAGGTGTGTTTCTTAGTATTGCATAAGCTTCACCAACTTGTTTCCCTCTAATTAATCTACAAACTAATCTTACCTTTTGTGGTGAGATTCTGACTGTTCTAAGTACGGCTTTAGCTTCCATTATCTGCTACCTCCCTTAGTAACTTTCTTATCCGCATGACCGCGGTATGCTCTAGTCGGAGCGAACTCTCCTAATTTATGACCAACCATATCTTCTGTTACATATACCGGAAGATGTTCCTTCCCGTTATGAACGCCGATTGTTAATCCTACGAAGTTAGGAAAAATTGTGGAACGTCTCGACCAAGTTTGAATAACTTTTTTTGAGTTTTTTTCATGTGCTGCTACAACTTTTTTCATTAAGTGATCATCACAAAATGGACCTTTTTTTACTGAACGTGACATATTGAGTTCCTCCTTCCTTATTTATTTCTTCTTCTAACGATTAACTTATCGCTAGTTTTTTTGTTTTTACGTGTAATCTTACCAAGTGCGATTTTACCCCAAGGAGTAAGTGGAGATTTATGCCCTACAGGCTGTTTACCTTCACCACCACCATGTGGATGATCAACTGGGTTCATAACTGAACCACGGACAGTTGGTTTGACTCCCATGTGTCTTTTTCTACCGGCTTTACCGATATTAACTAGTGAGTAGAATTCGTTTCCAACTTCACCGATTGTTGCACGGCAGTTTCCTAAAACTCTTCTTACTTCACTTGATTTTAATCTTACTAATACGTATTTTTCTTCGCGACCTAAGATTTGTGCGCTTGTTCCAGCAGCTCTAATCAGTTGTCCACCTTTACCAGGGTATAATTCAATATTATGAATTACTGTACCAACAGGAATCTTTTTGATTTCTTTAGCATTACCGATTACGATATCTGCTTTATCTCCCGATTCAACTGTCATACCAACTTCCAAGCCTTTTGGAGCTAAAATATATCTTTTTTCACCGTCAGCGTAATTGATTAATGCAATATTCGCTGTTCTATTTGGATCGTATTCGATTGTTGCTACTGTTCCTGGAATACCATCTTTATTTCTTTTGAAGTCGATGATTCTATATCTTCTTTTTGCCCCACCAGCTTGGTGGCGTACAGTGATTTTACCTTGGTTGTTTCTACCACCGTTTTTCTTTAAGGTAGTAGTTAAGGATTTTTCTGGCTTAGCAGCTGTGATTTCATTGTAATCAAGCTTCGTCATATGACGTTGTCCATTAGTCAGCGGTTTATACTTAATAATAGCCATTACTTTTCCTCCTACTATACTTCGTAAATGTCAATTTTGTTCCCTGGCATTAAAGTAACAATTGCTTTAGTTACTTTAGCAGTGAATCCTGAGTGTTGACCAACTCTTTTGAATTTGGCAACCCCATTTATGACATTAACTTTTTGCACTTTCACATTAAACAACTCTTCTATAGCTTGTTTAATCTGAATTTTATTTGCGTTTCTATCTACTTCGAAAGTATATTTTCTTTCTTCTGATAATTTTGTTGTTTTTTCTGAAACGATTGGGCGTTTTACAATTAAGAATTTATCCATATTAACTCAAAACCTCCTCAATCTTCTTTAATGCAGCTTCAGTTGCTACTATTTGATTAGTGTTCATAAGATCATATACACTAATGTGGTTGTATGCTACTGTTACTACATTTGGAATATTTCTTGCAGCAGTTTCTACTTGAGAATCTACTTCATCCATAATAATGGTAACTTTACCTTCTGTTTTTAAGTTATTTAATACTGTAACCATTTCTTTAGTCTTTAATGAAGGTAATACTAAAGCGTCTACAGCAATAAGGTTGTTTTGTCTAACTTTATCAGATAATACTATCTTAAGAGCCAAACGTCTTACCTTTCTATTAACTTTATAATCATAATCTCTTGGGGTTGGTCCAAATACCACTCCACCACCTACATAATGAGGTGCGCGAATTGTACCTTGACGAGCATGTCCAGTACCTTTTTGACGATATGGTTTTTTACCTCCACCTGCAACAGCGGATCTATTCTTAACCTTCGAAGTACCTTGGCGCATTGCTGCTCTTTGTTGTTTAACAACATCATAAATAACTTGATTGTTATCTTCTACAGCGAATACTGAGTCACTAAGAGTTAATTTCCCAATTGATTCTCCTTGTTGATTTAACATTGCTAATTTAGGCATAGCTTATTCCTCCTTCCGATAATATTATTTTTTAATTGCGTTTCTAACGATTACTAATGATCTGTTCGGTCCTGGTACATTTCCTCTGATTAAGAGAACATTTTTTTCTCTATCAGTACGAACTACTACTAAGTTTTGAATAGTCACTGTTTCGTGACCCATTCTACCAGGCATGTTTTTACCTTTTCTAATATGGTTGGGCGCGATAATACCCATTGATCCTACACCGCGGTGATATTTAGATCCATGTGTTTTGAAACCAGTTTTTTGGTTATGTCGTTTAATATTACCTTGATAACCTTTACCTTTTGATGTTCCTGTAACGTCTACATAATCCCCAGCGGTAAATATATTGCAATCTACCTCTTGGCCAACTTCATACTCTTCCATTCCTGAAAGACGTATTTCCTTGATGTAGCGCTTAGGTGTTGTGCCTGATTTTGCGAAATGACCAGTCATTGGTTTTTTTACCAAATTAGCTCTTTTGTCCATAAATCCTAATTGGACAGCTGAGTAACCGTCAGTTTCGATTGTTTTCTTTTGTAGCACAACATTCGGTTCCACCGAAATTACTGTAACAGGAATCATTTTACCAAATTCATCAAATACTTGAGTCATTCCTACTTTTCTTCCTAAGATACCTTTTGCCATGAGTACACCTCCTATTTAAGTTTTTACTTCAGTACGATATCTACACCAGATGGTAAATCTAAGTGCATTAAAGAGTCAATTGTTTTAGCTGTTGGGTTCACGATGTCTATTAATCTTTTGTGAGTTCTTCTTTCGAACTGTTCACGTGAAGTTTTGTTAACATGCGGGCTTCTTAAAATTGTGAAAATTTCTCTTTCAGTTGGTAATGGGATTGGCCCACTAACTTTAGCCCCAGTTTTTTTAGCTGTTTCAACTATTCTCTTTGCTGATTGATCCAACAATCTATGATCGTAAGATTTCAATCTAATTCTAATTACTTGATTTGTAGCCATTTAAGCTCCTCCTTTGCATATAATTTTGCTTATATACGGGCTCATCAAGAATTCCCTAACCTCACTCATTCAACGTCGTAACAACGCCTATGTGTGTGTCAGCAACCTCTCAAATCTCTGCCTTCCTACTAGCGTAGGCTTATCTATGATATCAAATTTGATTTAATAATGCAAGTATTTTTTTTCGAAACTTCATCTATTTCCTTATATGTATATAAAAATCATGAATTTTAATTAAAATCCATGATTATTTGCATTATATTATCATTAAATTCTTTACTATTCATGTCTGAGTAATCAACCATAATAATTGGTAATTCGTCCAATAAAGCTTCAAACTGGTCATATGCAATTAAATACGTATTGAAGTTCTTCGCTCTATTTATTAGAGACCAACTCAGAATTGCATTCAAAATCCCTGAGCCATTCATTTGCATTGTTGTTACTGCTTGCATCACCCTAAACTGATTGTGAATGCCAGTAGATTCTATATCATTTGCTTCCTCTTGTATGAAATCAATGACGTAATCAAAACTATCTGAATCTGCCCAATTAGATCTAATAGACTCTTCGTAATTTAAAATTTCTATAGATGAATCTTCAAACTTACTTATAATAATAACTCTTGATTCTGAAGCGTTGTTTGTCAACTCTCCGTATGTAAGTGTTGATAAATCATTGACTATATATGAATAATCAAGGAGCCCATAATCTTCTAGCATATTTTTAAATATATAGTAATCATCTAAACTTGAGTAATCTATTCCATCCACATGCTGAAAATCTAAGATTAAAAATTCTCCGCTATTTTCTTCAAGAAAACTTGTTATTTGAGTTGCGACAGGCTCAAAATCACCAGATAGATAATTATGTTTTGTCAGCCATTTGTCCTCATAGTAAGATAATCTAATATCCAAATATCTCACCCCAGATTTTAGCAGTGTATTTGCATCACTAATTTGTGTTACAGACTGTTTTGTAATGAATCCTTTTACCAAAACCCCTGTCATCCCTTGCATAATACCATTTGACTCATAGGGGTCTAATTTACTTAAAATATTTATCTCACTCGTAAACGCATCATGTGCTCCAAGCATCGCTATATCCACGACTAATTTTTCATTTTCTAAATTCTCCGCCATCCAGTTGCTGTAATCTATATCACTCACCTTATGATTTAAAATAATTATTGGTATATTGATTATAATAACCAATTCAACAATTGCGAGAAATACAAGTAATAATCTTCTAAATAGCTTCTTGCTAGTTGGCTTCTTCATCAGTATCGCCCTCCCAAAAGTCTTTTATTGTTTGACTTATATCATCTATTTTATTGCAAACCTGTAAATGATTCCAAGCATCCGGGTATAAACTTAAATATTTTCTTGTAGTGAATCTATCATCGATTAGAATCGCGACTCCTCTATCAGTTTCAGTTCTTATAACCCTACCAACCGCTTGGATAACTTTATTTAATCCAGGATAAGTATAAGCGTAGTCAAAGCCATTTCTAAAGGAATAATCAAAATGAGATCTTAAAACGTTATTAAAAGGACTTAAAGCCGGTAATCCTGTTCCTATAATAATAACTCCACTTAACATATCGCCAATCAAATCAATTGACTCACCAAATATACCTCCCATTACAAACATAAAGACTTGCGTTGTTTCCGATTCTTCTTTAAAAAAATTCATCATTTCTGTTCTTTCCTCAGAAAACATTTCTCGTCTTTGAGTAATAAAACTAACATTTTCAATTTCTTCTTCTAATCTGCTCTTAACCATATTCATATAGGCATAACTAGGGAAGAACAAGATATAATTCCCTTTTTTTGATGTTACTAAAGATCTAGTGACATCAATAATTTTGCTAATTGAATTCTCTCGGTCTCTATATCTTGTCGATATATCATCAACTGCTAATAACAATAAGTTGCTTTGTTTAAAAGAAGACATTAAAGATATATCATCTCCATCATTATTAGTTAATAAGGATTTATAGTAAAAAATAGGGTCTAAGGTAGCGCTAAAAAACGTACAACCTTCGGTATGTGAATTTATAGTTTCGTTAATAAATTTAGCTGCGTTTAAACACTTAATTGATATAACTACCTCATCATCTCTATTTTCAATCAGAAAAACGAAGTCATCATCATAATATTCATTAATTTTTATAAATCTATTCACATTAAAATAAAATTCTCTTAAAACCCTTTTTTCAAATTTTATCTTATCATTAGAAAAAATTTGATCCAGTTTACCTAGTAAATTTTTAAGTGTCTTAAGTAAATATGGATTCACTTCTTCTTTTTTAATAAAATCAACCTCTAATAGTTCAATGCTTGCTTCCGCAAAGATTTCTAATATCGAATCTAGTTCATAAGAAGGATTAGGTTTCAAATATTTAGCTGTTTCTTTTATCCTTGAAAAATCACTACTGTTTAAAGACGCTGAATACATGCCCCTACTTCTAGATACTAGATTATGTGCTTCATCACAAAGAATAATTGGATTATAACTATCCATGTCAAAATATCTAATTAGTTTAACCAAAGGGTCAAAAACATAGTTGTAATCACATAAAATAATATCTGAATAATTTGATGTATCTAAAGATAATTCAAAAGGGCAGACTTTATGTTTCTTTCCATACTTAGTAAAGATATCTTTTGTAATAAGAGATTCTTTTTGAAATATATCATTAATAGCTTTATAGACTCTTTTATAGTAACCATTTGCATATTGGCACACTTCTGGATCGCAATCTCTTTCTTTCAAGAGGCACATTGTATCTTTAGCGGTTAATTCACAAGTTTTAGCTACTAATCCTTTTTCCTCTAATAATTTTACTGTGTCAATAACCACTTTCTTACCATCGTTTTTAGCTATTGTATAAAAAACTTTTTGTCTTGGTTGGTTGACCGCTTTTAAGGTCGCAAATATAGAAGCTACCGTTTTACCAATACCAGTTGGAGCTTCACAATAAAGTTTCCCTTTTCTTAACACGTTTTTATATATATAGGCCATCATTTCTCTTTGATTCAAACGGAAATTATCAAAGGGAAATGTAAGTCCATCAATAGATTTTAGTCTTTGTTCTTCGTGATGATTTAATAATCGAATCCAATCTAAATATTTTTCAATGCTTGTATCAAAGTATTTCTCTAAATTTTTCTTCGTATAATGCTTTTCAAATTTAAGCACTTTTCTGTCTTCTACTTGAATATATGTTAAGACAACATCAATACTTCTTTTTTCGGTTTGAGATAGATACATATAAGCATATAATTTTGCTTGACATAAATGTGCTGGATATGTTTTTTCATCTAAAATGTCAAAATCTGTATGAGTCGATTTTATTTCCTCTATAAAAAGTTTTTCTTCTCTAATGATTAATCCATCTATTCTACCACTAACTGTAAGTTCAATATCACCTGTTAAAACAGTTGTTTTTACAACAACTTCTTTTTTGTCAGTATCCAGATATAAGTTTTGCCAATATTGGTGGATTTCAGTACCTTCCTGTGCTCTGGTGTTTAAAATCCTTTCATTGACTATACTGCCACTTCCATAAAGGAATTCAGCTATTTCTCTTACGCTAATACTAAGTTCTTTCATAAATTCACCTGTTAATATTATAGCTTATAAAAGAGAAAAAATACGAATTTTCGTATTTTCTTCTCTATAAAATCTTTTTTTTAAATGTTTAAAAAGTATCAATATTATGTTTTAAGAAAGAGGATCAAATAAATTTGAGCCTCAGTTTATATTAGTAATTCAATTTTTTCTTCCACTTTTTACCGCGTTTAACCAAATAGTGTTCTTTAGCAAAATCTAAAGTATCCTTTATTGTGTCTCTTATGTCTCTCGTTTTATAACCAAATTCTTTCTGTGCTTTCTCGCTAGAGAACAAATGATTTGAAGCAAGAACTTTAATGCTATAGTAAGTAAATAATGGCTTTTGATTTCTCATTCTATAATATAATTCTGCAAAATAGCTCATTGATAATATAAACCATCTCGCTAATCTTGTTTTAATTTTTTTCATACCAGTTAATTCTGATATCATATCCAATAACTCTTTTACTGTGATATTACTACCTGTTAATAAATATACTTCTTTATTTCTGCCCTTAATTGAAGCGGATATAATTCCTTCCACTAAATCTCTTACATCAACAAAATTATAACTTCCTTTGATATATGCAGTCAGTCTTTTAAGTAGAAAATCAACAAACAATTGTCCTGTATTGGATAATTGATAATCAAAGGGTCCAATTACTCCTGACGGACAAACCAAAACAACCTCTAAATCTTTATCTGTTTGATTTAAGATTAAATCGGATGCAATCGCTTTTGTTATTGCATAATTCCCCTTCACTTTCTTATAATCAAATTCTTTTGGTTCATGCATCACTTCGCCCTTTGGAGATTCTTCGAAGGCATGAACAGAAGATGTATATACCAGTCTTTTAATTTTGTTTTCTTGGCATACCTTAAGTATGTTCTTCGTTCCTTCAACGTTTATTTTATATAGTTTCTTCTTTTTTCCTGATCCAATCTCTACCATACCGGCAAGGTGATATACAACATCATAGTCTTTAACTGCTTCTTTTAACAGATCATAGTCTAAGATATTACCCTCTACAAATCTTGTATAAGGTTCTATAACACTTTTAAGTGAGTCACCTTTTAATATCAAAGAAGTTACTTGATGACCTTTATTGTAGAGTTCTTTAACCAAAACATTTCCTAAGTGACCTGTAGCCCCTGTAACAAAACATTTCATAATATCCCTTCTTTCAAGCTCATTATATACATATCTTTGATAATAGTAAACAGTTGTTCACTTTTTAGAGCTGTTTTAAGTAAATACTCATGCTAACATCACAAAAAAAGAACTATTCCATCAATAGTTCTTATATTTCTCTCTCTGTTAAGTATAATATATTTACCTGGTGACGGCTTGCTGCCCCGCCATCAATCATGATCTTTAAACCCTCGTATATAATGTTATCTTGTTTATTAATATGATAATTTGGTGTATGACCAAAGACTAACTTTTTATGAAAAGAACAAGGAATCTCCTTAGCATATCCTCTATCCCATATAGCAAAACGTTGAGATGTGTACTTCCAGTCTCTTAAACTAAAATCAAGAAACCCGTGAACAATAACGTGATGGTTAAATTCCAAATACAAAGGTAGTTCTAAAATCCATTTTACAAAAATCGGATATTTCATACTAAAATTTTTCTTAAATTCTTCAATTAGTTCTTTCGTAACCTCAAAATTACGAATGTCTCTTTTAAAGCCTAATTGTAAGGTTTCTATAAAACCGTTTTTAGATATATTAAATAGCACCTTTTCCAATCTATAATTATCATTCATGATATCTATAAGAAATAAGTCATGATTTCCAAGAACCCCTAGCAAACGTTTTTTCTCTATTAGTTTTTCTAAATATCTAATTAGATCGTTACCCATCGTTCCCCTATCTAAAATATCTCCGGCAATAATTAAGATATGATCCATAACTATATTTTACCACAATAGAAAAAAGAAAAAAACCAAGGAAAAATCCCTGGTTATTTACAAGCTAATTCATATACATTTTTACAGTCTTCCATTGTCAAGCTTTTAAAATTACCAACAATTTCACCAACATTGATTTTTAGTTTTTCTAACAGCTTATCAATATCTTCTCTTTTCGCACCGATTTCTTCAAAAGTTACCGGCATTCCTAATTCCTTAAAGAACGATTCCATAGCGCCTATCCCAGCTAAAGCAACCTTCTTTGCTTTGTTTTTTTTATCTTTAATGCCGAACACTTTTACGGCTAATCTTCTGTATCTTTGTACATCCTCTTCTAAGGTATAACGCATGTAAGCTGGGAATATAACAGCTAATCCTGCACCATGTGTTACATCATACATTGCACTCAACTCGTGTTCTAAACGGTGAGATGCCCAATCTTCAACTCTACCAACCCCTAGTGAGCCGTTATGAGCGATTGTGCCGGACCAACAAATAGTCGCTCTCGCTTCATAATTTGTAGGTTCTTTTTGAATTATTCTCATCGCTTCAATTATTGAAACAAGCGTCGCTTCACATAGTCTATCCGTTAAAATTACATCATTTGTTTTTGTAAGATATCTTTCTAAGATATGACTTATCATATCTACTACACCAGCTGCAGTTTGATAGCTAGGTAATGTATAAGTTAATTCTGGATTTATAATAGCGAATGCAGGTATAATAGAATTACTATGAGTCACTCTTTTTAACATGCCTTCTGTTTTAGTAATAACAGAGGCGTTACTACCTTCTGATCCGGCAGCCGGAATTGTTAAAACCGCTGCAACAGACAACGCTCCTTTGATTTTATTTGGGTCATCAAATAAATCCCAAAAATCACCTTTATATTTAACACCCATAGCTATGGCTTTAGCTGAATCAATAACAGACCCTCCACCAACAGCTAAAATAAAATTTACTCCCTCAGTTTTACAAAGTTCAATACCTTCATAAACTAAAGTGTCTCTTGGGTTAGGAACAACCCCACCAAGTTCAACATGCTCTATTTTTTCAGCTTCAATTGATTTTATTACTCTATCTAATAATCCAGATCTCTTAACAGATCCTGAACCATAGTGCAACAAAACTTTTTTAGCCTTACATTTCTTTAATAATTTCCCAACTTCTTGTTCGGTGTCTTTCCCGAACACGAATTCTGTTGGACTGTAATACTTAAAATTTAACATCGCAATCACTCCCTATAAAGAATTATATCACAAATTTTCCAATTATAAAATACTATATCGGTCTAACTTATATCAATAAAAAGTGGTATAACCCAAGTTTGACACTTTGAATATAATAAAATCAACTAAACGACCAATAATGGAAGTTTAGTTGATTTTATAAATGT
>JAEIOE010000008.1 GCA_016342455.1 Mycoplasmatota bacterium
ATAATAAAGCACGCTCTTTGTCCGTTTCAGGCCATTAAGCGTGCTTTATTTATATTTGAACTGCAAAAGTTAAGAGTAGAATCAAAATAGAGAACGCAAATGTAACAAATCAGCATGTTTATAACAAACAGATAACTGAGTGGGGAAAAGAAAACAATGTCCTTATATACCTTTTTGAAGCCTTTGATGAGCCTTGGAAAGGCGGAAATGATGAGGCGGAACCAGAGAAAAACTGGGGATTGTTTTATGTAAACAGAAAAAGGAAGTTTTAATAATAATTCAATAGAATACAAAAGGTACTATAGTTTTTGACTACAGTACCTTTTTTATTTTATTTTAATTTTTCTTCTTATTTATAATTTTTTGTGTTGCGTACCAGCCAGTTAGCATGGCAATTGGAACACCGGCTGGAGCATAAGCCCATTGACTTGCTTTATAAATTCCTGGAATAGGCGTTAATGCTGATTTTGGAAGATCTCTTAATCTGTTAAACACTGGTGCTTTAGATTCAAAAGACCAACCTACAATAGCTCCATTAGTATTTCCTGTCACTATATTTATTGTCAAAGGAGTCGCAGAAAGCCTAAATAAAACATCTTTTAGTTTTGAGAAATCTGCAAGCATATACGAACAGTCCACTCCATACTTCTCAGTCAGTTCTTCACATAATTTCTTTGATTTTTCTTCATTTCTATTAATGCTTAAAATATTTGCACCAGAACTAGCGAATTTTAATGCAGTAACATAACCAATTCCAGAGGTTGCTCCTGTAATAACAACTAAACGACCTTTAAAATCTAATGTACAAATTTCAGGATCCTTTTTTTGGTTGCGAAGCATCGCTCTTATGTTTGACCATTTATACTGTTTAAAATACTTGTTCATAACTTCCTCCCTAGACGATAACTATACTATGTAACATTATACAATATATCATAATATAGGCCATTTGTCACAGCAAAAGCTGTATAATCTAGAAATTTATGTTACTTATTATTGGATATATTTTCTTCGCATTAAACTATGATAAACTAAATTATGCTATAATGAAAATATATAATACGAAATCGACAGCTATGAACGAGCACAGTCTATATTTTCTGTGCTTTTATTAGGAGGGCACCATGATTAAGTTTTTTTCCTCAATTAAAAGTCAAGTTCCCATAAATAGTGAAGAATATAATAAACCTTCCTATTTTTATAAAAGAATGACAGTCATTATTTTTAGATTAGCTGTTTTTTTAATAAGTCCTGTCTTTTTTGTTGGTAGTTATTTATATATTACTGATGGACTAGTATTTTTTGCCTTATTTGAAACTTTAGCTGGTATTTTCATCATTTTCCTTGTTTACTTTAAACCTGTAGGTTATATGGCGAAAAAAAATATCATATTGACAATTTTTTACATATTCTCCATTATTGTTTTACTTACAACGGGATTATCCGGTGGTGGTATGGTAAGTCTTATGACGACAATCATTTTTATTAATCTTTTGACTCCGACATATAAAAAAGTCATGATATATTTTGGTATGAATACAGTTGTTCTAGTAATTATTTCTATTTTTCTATATACCGGACTTTTAGATAACTTACCGATTATTGGTTATATTGAAACCTGGCCCTTCTTAGTTTTATTAATATCTGTTTATACATTAGCTGTTCTTTTCACAATACAGTTTTATAAAAGAACGCTAGTTGAACAATACGACTTATCTCAAAATCATATGCTGTATTTAAGTAATATTATCAACAGTATTGATGATATTATCATTACAGTTGACGAAGAAGGTCTTATAAATTATTATAATCAATCTGCCTTGAATGAGTTTTTCCACTCTCCTGATTATTTGGGTAAAAATTTCCAAAAAACAATGTTAAAAATATTGTTGCATAATTTAGATGAACAAAAAAATGCATATGTAGATGTAATAGGTAACAATGAAAATCATTATAGTTTTGAATCTCTTTTCCAAGGAAAAACAATCTATCTAGAACCACGAATGTTTCCGATAACTCAAGCTGGTAAAACGGTTGGTGCTGTATATGTTTTTCATGATGAAACCCAACAATATTTAAAAAATGAAGAACTAAGCTATATTAGTTTCCATGACCATCTAACGGGATTATATAACCGACGCTTTTTTGAAGTTGAACTATCTCGTTTAAACTCAGAAAAAAACTTACCTTTAGCTCTTATTATGATTGATGTGAATGGTTTAAAACTAATTAACGATTCTTTTGGTCATACAGTTGGAGACCTACTTCTAATAGCGGTAGCTAACTCAATCAGAGAAGCTTTAGGAAAGTCTACTATATGTTCTAGAGTTGGAGGCGACGAATTTGTTGTAATATTGCCTCAAACTTCAAAAAATATTGCATTAAGTGTTGTAAAGAAAATCCAAGATGTGAGCAAAGATAAGAAAGTCAACGGTATAGCTATTTCATTTGCGGTTGGTATAGGTATCCTAAATAAGAAAGATGACAACTTAAATCAAGTCTTCAAAAAGATGGAAGACGATTTGTACCGAAATAAACTTAGTGAAAGTAATAGTGTTAGAAGTAAAACAATCGATCTAATATTACAAACATTATATGAAAAGAATAATCGCGAAATGAATCACTCAAAAAGGGTAAGTCATTACTGTGAACTTTTTGCAAAAGCTTTAAAGTTTGATCAAGAACAAGTACATAAGATTAGGCTCGCTGGCTTGATGCATGATATTGGTAAAATTGGGGTTGATGAAACGATACTAAATAAAAAAACAAAACTTACTGATGAAGAATTTGATAAAATAAAACAACATTCAGAAATTGGTTTTAGAATTCTAAGTTCTTTAAATGAGTTTAACGAAATTGCACAATATGTGTATCAGCATCATGAGCGTTGGGATGGTTTAGGTTATCCCAACAGACTTAAAGGGAAAGCCATCCATTTTGAAGCAAGACTTTTAGCTATCGCTGATTCATTTGATGCGATGACAGGTTTAAGAACCTATCGCGCTTCTTTAAGTAAACAAAATGCGATTGATGAACTTCTACGAAACAAAGGAAAACAATTTGACCCAAAATTAGTAGACATTTTTATTGAAAAAGTAGTTAACGATCCTGGTCTTGAAATCAATAAAATAGTTACTTAGATACAAATGATAACTATAATAAACCTTTAAAAGTAGACAATTAAAAAGTCTACTTTTTCAATTTGTCTTTTTTACTAAATCGTTTTTTAAGCTTTATCTAAAACATATCACGTAAACTCAACAAAAAAAGATGTTAGTAAACATCTGTGTTTTCTAACATCTCATTTTTTCTATTTTGATTTTGATTCTTTAAAAGCTTTAACAAATACATCAGCGATTTTTGGATCAAATTGTGTTCCAGAACATCTCATAACTTCTTCTATCGCTTCTGCCTCTGTTTTTGCTTTCTTATAAACTCTTTCTTCTGTCATTGCATCAAAAGCATCAGCTACAGCAATAATCCTAGAGTATAAAGGAATTTTATCTCCTTTAATACCATGAGGGTATCCGAAACCATCCCAGCGTTCGTGATGATATAGAACAAATTTTGCATATTCACTTAGATCAGGATAAGCAGATAGTATACGATATCCCTTCTCAGGATGAAGTTTTATTTCAAAAAATTCTTCATCAGTTAATGGTTCTACTTTTGATAGAATATAATCTGGAATACTAATCTTACCTATATCATGTAGTTGTGCAGCTAGTTTTAATTTATTAAGTTCTTCAGCCTCAATACCTAATGCTTTTCCAATCAATAAAGAATACTTCATAACATTTTGTGAATGATGTTTTTCAAAATTATAGCTGTCATAAAGTGTTTTTAAAAGACTATCAATAATCGTTCTTTTTATTGATAATGACTCAAACAATTTGCGGTCATACATTCGTTTTTCAGCATGATTGATCATATTATATACTTCTTCATTACAAACTTCAGAAATATAGTAACCACTAGAGGCGGATAATTGAACTTTATTAATAAATCTTTCTTTAGAAAGTGAAAAAAACAAGGCTTCTTGTTCCTTGAGTTTATTTTCTGTAGTATTCTCTAACACTACTAAAAACTCATCTCCACCCCACCTAAAAACAGTACCTTCACGATAAACCATCTTTAAAAGTTTCGCTAATTCTACAAGTACTAAGTCTCCAACAGCGTGACCATAAGCATCATTTATTAGTTTTAAGCCATTCGCATCCACCATAACGACAGCAACATCTTTTTTACAAGGAGTAATCTGTTGTACTACTTCGTCAAAATAAGTGCGGTTATTTAGTCCAGTTAAGAAGTCTATAAAAGACATTTCTTTAATTTTACTATTTTTATCATTGAATTCTTCTATCACGTCATCAATATTCCTTGAGAAAATAACTTTTATTACAGTAATTACTGCTAAAGTAGTAAGGATAATTAGAATATTAAATACGATGAACTCCGGTAAGATCGATGCAATATATTCTTCTTGAGCTATTTCTAAACTATCGTCGATAAATGATTGGCCTAGATACATATCCCATCCCACAATTTCAGCAACATAAGCTGTTTTGTATGTATTTATGTCCTTATATTCAAAATAATAATTTATATAAATACTATCTTCTTCAGCTAATGTATCTAGAATTGTTTGGTGGAAAGACTCTCCAGAAGTGGTTTCTATTATCATGAGATCTTCAGATGAAAAAATTTCATCTGGATAATAAACTATTTCACCATCAAAACCAATTATATAAATGTAATCTTCTTCCGTATAGCTATAAGTATTAAATCTATTGATTAACTCCTCTTGTACTTCTTGAATATAGTCTTGTTCATAGATGCCTAATCCCAATATCAAATCAAGATCTTCATTATAATAAAGATAAGATATTTTTTTGATATGCTCTCCACCAACTTCTTTTATCCAATAATAAGAATAATAGGCATCATTTGTCTCTGAATTAGTAACCGCATCAATCATTTCCACAAAAATATACGCTCCAGTTACTTCATCTTGTTTATCTAAGATATTCGTTCCTTCCATTGACTTCACTAGTTCACTCAAATAGGATATACCCGCTGAACTAATGGAGAAAAACTTATAATCCTGTTTATAAATGTTAAATTGATAGAGAACATCAACATATTCTGCTCGTTTTTCTTCTAAAGTAGCAGTAAGAGGTAATCGATCAACTACATCACTAGCAAGATTATTCATATCTCTAACTTTTGTTAGAATATCCAAATACAGTTCAGATTCAATTTCTGCTTTTACTCCGTTTACCTCGTCAATTCTAGCTTCTACTTCTTGCTTGATATCACCTTTGGCTCTTTCATATATTTGCTCATTAAAGTAAGATAAGCTTTGCCTGTATGTTCTGATTTCTCTAAACAGTACCATTGATATCATAACTATGCCTAAAACAATAATAAGTCTGTTCATTAACTTATTACGTTTTAAAATTGTTGTTTGTCTGTCCATAAATGTCCCCACTTTTATAAACTTTTTTTTCATTATACCATAATAAAACAACAAAACTATTTGTCTCTCCAAAAAAAATTAAATAAAAGTATCTATAATCAAATATTTTATAAAGGTTGAATGTAAATGGTATTTAATATCAAGGCCTAGTTATTTTTTTAAATATTCTTAATCCAGATACTTATTTATAGTATACTGTTTATAGATACATTCAAACAATAGCTATTATTTATAAAACTAAAAACAAGTTAAAAAAAGAAAATATAGAGGAGTGGTAATATGTTATATCCAACAAATAATAATAAAAGAATTTCAATATCTTTAAATGGCTTATGGAATTTCACTTTCGCAGATGATTCCTATGATCCTAAAACGTCTATAAAAGAACCAATTTTGATGGGAGTTCCATCTAGTTACAATGATTTATTCACTACAATTAAAGAAAGAGAACATGTAGGAAATGTAGTGTATGAATTAAAACTACAACTTCCAGAAATTAAGACTGGAGAATGGCGCATTAGACTAGGTTCAGCTACACATAAAGCAAAATGCTATATTGATGGAGAATTGCTAAGTTATCACAATGGTGGTTTTCTACCTATTGATTTTGCCATTCCTTACAAAGAAAAATTTAGATTAACCATCGTACTTGATAATCGACTTGATTATCAAACATTACCTATTGCTTCGCTTAAAGAAGAAAATGGCAAAGAAATAGTTGATACCCATTTTGATTTCTTTAATTATGCAGGCTTACATCGTAATGTCTTTTTATATCACTTACCAAACAACCCTATCGAAGATATTGTGATTAAAACAAAAATAGAAGAGAATGCCTTAGTATCTTATAAAATTGATACTTTAGCGGAAAAAGTTAATGTGCAAGTTTTGGACCCTAACAATAAAATAGTTGGAAAAGCTTCTGGGAAAATCGGTACTATCACAATAGCGAAGCCATTACTTTGGGACATAGGAAAAGGTAATCTTTATACACTTTGTGTTGAAACAGGAAATGATTATTATGAGGAAACTTTTGGAATCCGTGAGATTCTAGTTAAAGATAAAGATATACTTCTTAATGGTAAGAAAATATACTTAAAAGGCTTTGGAATGCATGAAGACCACATTACGATTGGAAGAGGAACGTATTCTGGTTTAAATATAAGAGACTTCAATTTATTAAGATGGATCAATGCAAATTCATTTAGAACTAGTCATTACCCTTATGATGAAGAAATGTATATTCTCGCAGATAAACTAGGACTTTTAATAATTAATGAGGTTCCTGCAGTAGGAATGAATTTTTGGAGTAGTACAGAGGTATTTAGTGAAAACATTATTAATGAAACTACCAAAAAGAATCATATGCAACAACTAACAGAACTTGTTAATAGAGATAAGAATCATCCTTCTGTTATAATGTATTCCGTAGCAAATGAAGCAAATACTCACGAAAGGCATGCTTTAGCTTATTTTAAAGATATCTTTTCTCATACAAGGAGTCTAACAGATTTACCAATCATGATTGTAGAATGGGTTGGTGCAGAAAGCAATAAAGTTGCTCAATTAGCCGATGTTATTGGCTTAAATAGATATATTGGTTGGTATGTAAATCTAGGAGATTTAGAAACATCTAAAATAAAACTAAAAGCTGATCTAAATGCCTATTATAATAAATTTAAGAAACCACTTGTGATAACAGAATTTGGGACAGATACAATAGCTGGACTTCACAGTCTACCAAGTGTCTCATTTAGTGAAGAGTATCAAGTTGATTTCATAAAAATGTATAAAGAAGTATTTGATGAACTTGATTTTGTAAGTGGAGAACATGTTTGGAACTTCGCAGACTTTATGACAAAACAAGGAATAACAAGAATTAATGGAAACAAAAAAGGTGTCTTTACTAGAGATAGACAACCAAAGATGATTGCTCATTTTTTAAGAGAAAATTGGAAATAGAAAAAAGACATATTGGATTTAATACAATTCCAATATGTCTTTTTTATGCACTATTTATTTCTTCACTTCAATAACAACATTTCCTACTTTATGCAATCCATATACATGTTTATGTGCTTCTTTAAATTCTTCTAAACTATATATCTTATCCATTAATGTTACAATTTTTCCTTCACTTAATAACTCATTTAGTATTACCATTCTGCTAGTGAGTTCTTTTGTTAATGACTTTACAGACAAAAACTTGCCATTCTCTTTTAGTATTTTCATGCTTTGCTTTTTAGAAATCTTTCCTACAGCATCAAATACGATATCATATTTTTCTTTACTTTCACTAAAATCTTCCGTTTTATAATCAATCAGGATATCCGCACCAATCGCTTTAATAGCTTCATGATTTTTCTTGCTTGATACAGCAGTTACAGAGGCATTAAAGTGTTTGGCTAATTGTAGAGCATAACTCCCAACACTACCACTCGCTCCATATATTACAACATTACTTCCTTTTTCAATAGTAGACTCATTCATAAAATGATAGGCAGTCATTGCTCCAAAAGAGATGGGTGCAGCGTCTGTATAAGTAACATTATCAGCGATTTTTGCCATAACTGAGCTTTCCTTCAAAGCGACAAATTCAGCTAGACATCCCGCTCCCATAGAGTTGATGTAATTTACTCGATCACCTATTGTATATTTTGTTACTTCTGAACCTATCTCTATTACTTTACCTGAACCTGATATTCCTCTTACTTTTCTTCTTGGTCCTTTAATACCAAAAACTAATCTTAATAATGGTTTTAGAATGAAAGGAACATCTAAGGTATTTATTCTCATATCTCCGCTCGAAACATTAGCAGCGTAGACTTCTATTAGTATTTCGTTATTTTTAATCTTAGGTTTCACTACATCTTTTAGATACAAAGTATTAGTGTCGCCATATTTATATTGAACTATTGCCTTCATAATATTACCCCCTATTTCATTCTAACATTTATTGAATAATAAGCAACTTACTAGAAAAGATTTCATACTATGATATACTGATATTTGAGGTGATACAATGAAACATACTCATTCAATAGTCAAAATGGTCGCTGTAACGATTTTAGCGACCTACATAAGTTACCTACTAGGAATAACACATTATCTCTCAGCGGGGATCCTCGCTATGATATCGATACAAAAAACAAAGTCATTATCATTAAACATAGCTGGAAAAAGAACTATTTTAGTTTTTATATCCTTGCTTCTTTCTACTGCTTTATTCTTATTAATTGGATACAGTTTATCTATCTATTTTATTTTTGTTTTGATTATCGTATTTATTAGTTTTCAATTTAAGCTACAGGCAGGAACCATACCATCTGTTGTAGTTGTAACACAGTTATTCGCTTTTGGTCAATTCTCAGTTCCATTCATGTTAGAAACAATACTAATGTATTTCCTATCAATAGGAATATCGTTATTATTTAATTTATTCTACCCATCAGAATCACTTAATGACTTAGATAAGTATCGTCATAACTTAGATACTACGATAAAAGAGCACTTAGTTTATTTGAGAGAAAAGATTGAATTTCAAAAACCTTCTTGTAAATTCACCTTCGAATTAGAAAAGAAAATTGAAGTTATCTTAGAAAACATCAATCAAGTTACTGGTGATTTAATTATGAAAAACCATCAAGATATTTTAGAATATTCTAAGATGAGAAACAAACAGTTTGATATTCTTAAAAACATTTGTAATCAATCTGATAAGTTACAGAAACAATATCCACAAACCAAAGTAGTAATCAGCTATTTAGATAGTCTATCAAACAATATTGGAGTTAAAGATTACGCTACTAACAAATTAGAAGAAATCGATACCTTACTAGACTCATTTAAAGAAGAGAAATTACCAATTGATAGAGATGAATTTGAACATCGTGCAATATTGTTTTATATCATGTTAGAAATAAGACAATTCTTATTATTAAAAACAGAATACCATTCTTATAAATTACAAGTCATATAATCAAAAAAAGCCGTTTCCGGCTTTTTTTTTGCAAAATTATAAAGTTCTTTTAATTTGGCTAATTAGAATAGTTCCAATTACAACTCACAAGCAAAATCCAATATTACTTTAGTGATTATTGCTTTTACAGATTTTCTAGTATCTAAAAAGTCAGACCATCCTTCTTGTTTAACAATATCTGAAAAGTATAATATTTGAGAGAATGGAATATTTCTATACCTGCATACTGCAGCCATAGATGCACATTCCATTTCTACAGCTATAGCTCCTTGTTCTTTTCTTTTATTAATTCTAGAACGTGTTTCTCTATAAAATGCATCTGTAGTCCAAGTGATTCCTTCTTCATAGTCTAGATGTCTTTTAGTTAATTCTTCTTCAATCTTCTTATTAAGTTCTTTATCAGTATCAACATAAAGACTAGGTTCTAAGTAAAAGTAACTTAAACCCTCATCTCTAATTGCTTTTGTTACTATCATAAACTTCTCTGCATGAAAATCGCCAATCAAACCACTACTTCCACAGGCGATAATTTTCTTCACACCAAAAGCAAGTAGTTCTTCTATAAGGCCTCCGGCAGCTGGACCACCTAATGGAGAATAAGCTAACACTATTTTGTTATCATAAATGTATTGTTTCACTACACTAGCAGCAGCAACGAATTCAAATAATTCTTTAGACTTCTCTAGTACTATTGGCGATGGAGAATGATCGAATAAAACAACTGCGGTTGTTATATGGTTTGGTAATTTAGAGATGTTTCTTGATTCAAACACCTTTTTGGCGGTTATTATTCCTTCTTCTTCCATTCCAATTGTATCAATAATTGGTATATCTTTTTTCATTTTGTCCCCCATTTAAATAATTTAATCTAATAAATAAATCACTTTATTAGCTTTTATTAGTTTAAATAAATACTATTAAATCTATTTAGCATTTTAGTTTTTATAGGCTTATTTTCAAAAGTGCTTGTAAATAATCAAGTTGTAAAGATTCATCATCAACCAAGCAAATACGCTTAGTTACTCTCAGTATATTAGAGTAGGTTTCCCTAACTTATGTATTCTTATATAAAGTATACCATCTAATAATGGAATTTCAGTCGCTTGAAGGACTTCTTGAAAAATACAATACGAAATCGACTTTCATATTTGATGTGCTTATTTGAAAGAATGAAATATTGTACCACCTTAGATTTCCTTGTTATTTATTTCTAACACTTTTGGAATTATTTCTTTTTCTAAGTATAGCCATAATTTTATACCTATCTAAAATTTCAACATCTAAATAGTGAGCAAAATTCTTTGCTTGTTCTGTTAACTCTCTATTAGTTGCTATACAGGCTTTATTTGCGTTAAAAGGTTTTTGTGCGTGATAAGCATCAAACACAGGATATTTATTGATGTTTTTTGATTTTCTTTTTGCTTGAATGCAAATTAAATCGTTGCCTTTTTCAGCCAAAACATCTGCTCCCCCATCATGACTAGCTTTTGTAATTGTGGTTTTGTAACCTCTATCCTTAAATATTTTTTCTATAAAAAACTCAAATTCAATCCCACTAAGTAAATCAACCTCTTCGATAGATCTAATTGTATTTATATCTTTTATATTAATAGATTTTGATTTGGTTCTATTCTTTTTAATGTTTCTAATTTTCAGGACGGAGTATACTATACAACAAAAATCTAATAGTATTAACAAATAGAATAAGACTTTGAATGCATATAACCCCGATGTTCCATTAAAGCCTAAAAGCAAAGAAATTGGAAATAGACATAATGAAATAATAACAGTAGATGCTTGAAAATCATCAAAATGTAATTTGTATTTTAGAAAAAAATATAATTTTTCAATTATATCTTCTAAATTTTCTTCCTTTTTTTGTTTAACCATAGTGTTCTCCTTATACTATTCTTAGGGATTCATTTAATAATATTACTTCACATAAAAGATACATGTTAATTCACTTTTATTATATAAATTGATTTTCAATATTTCCTTATGAAAAAAAATATACGTGAAACAATCTATGCTGGACAATATAATCATTATTTTTTTATCATATATCCGTGTGTTTTTCTAATATGAGGATCATTGTAATATGAAAAACTAAATATTTCCTCATCTTTAATAATGATTTCAGCTGTTCCTAGATGACCTTTAAGAGGTGATTCATCTTTTTGAGCTGCATTTTTGTAATTATATGTCAAAATGAAATATTTATTATCCTCCAAATCAAAATCTATATATATTGACGTTGAATGTGAAATGCTTGAATTAGTACAAAACTTAACAAACATACTCCTCCTCAAAATATTAAGTCCTATAAAAAGAGTTGCATTATACTCATATTCTTTTCCAGTTTCCAAATCTTTTGATTTACATTCTATAGAATATTCTTTATTACAATTCTTCTTTAAATGGTACAGCGTAATGTACAATAACCCTCTGTCTATAATAAAATATAAAACTAGAAAAACAAATAGAATGAAAGATAATTGTGAAAAGATAAACTCTCTTAAGTCGGCTATTGCTGCTGTTAAAATACCAAAAAGAATATATGCTGATAACTGAATAATTGGTTTTTCATAAAAGGCTTTTTTTCGATTTGAGTTAAACATCTTTTTCCTCCATAAATAAGTCAATATTTCTATCTTTTGCTATAAAATATAATTTGAAGATATTATCTGCACCATATATTAAAGCGAAGATGCCATTAATATAAATCTTGCTTGAATTTAATAAATCAATGTGAGATTTCTTATCTTGAGAAGATAGAAAAGCTTCGCAAGGATGTGTATGCCATTCTCCTAAATAAGTAGTTATATTGTCGATAATCTTTATATTTAATGCTTTTTTCGCATGAAAAACACTCCTAATAAACCCTGTGATTGTCCTAGTATCTTCAGGAATAGGTATAGAACACTTTTCAATATAATAGAATTTTTCTGATTTCCCGACACAACCGAACATCATCCCTCCAGCTTCTGTGGATAATATACTATTTTGTCGAAATGGCATTATAGATTGAATTACTTCCTCATTTATATATATAGTTTTGTCAGAACAAGATGAAGTGAATTTTATGTAAGTCATATTATAATCCTTTTTATTGTACCAGACAGCTTGGGGTCATAGTATTTATAATTTAATTTAAGTCTTTTGGTATGAGCTTTCTCAAGATTGCCAATGTAGGAAACATGACATGACTCAAATTTGCTATTTATGAAGTCATCCACATCAACTACTAGTTTATACAAATATGAATTCATATCAAAATTGCCATATTGAACATATTTTCCACTGCATCCAAAGTCTTTTTTTTGATAATCAATAGAGTTATCCAATACAGATTCTGTGAAATCAAGATTTTGATCGAACATACTTGTTTCAAAAGGGTTAACTTTTTCACAAAAAATGCCATGACCTGAAATCATATATGGTTCAACAAAAGTAATAATTGCTTTTTTTTCTGGGAAAGAGTTATATAAATTATCACAGATAAATTTTTCAATGTTTCTTTGTCCAACTGTAATAATTATCAGATCAGATTTTTTAAATATTTCAGACAATTTATTAAGATATAAAACATCGTTATTATAATATTCTATATTTGAAAACGGATATTTTTTTTGAAGTTTTTTTGAAGTTGCTTCTGCCTTTTGTATATTAATATCAGAGAAATCGCAGAAGTGACGGAGAACATTCTCTGGCTGTAATTTTTCCTTATCAATTATTGTTAAGTTTAAAAAACCATACTCAAGAAGAACTCTGCATAGATTTGAGCCTAGAGCCCCGGCCCCAATAACTGTAATATTTGAATTTTTATCCGATTCGTATCCATCTGAAGCGCGATTTTGGACTGATTCTTGAGAAACTTCATAATACTGTAATCTTATAAATTTATCTGGTTTATAGTTAATTACAAAATCCGATTCTCTCTTATTTATGTATGCATCGAAATTTATTTCACCACATTCAAACCCAATAAAGATATTATTTTCATTATATTGAAATGTAAATGCAAGGTGAGTTTTACCTTTAATCACTTCATTAATAGGAATACCACAAACATCCTCTACAATTTTGCATATCCTCTCATTATTACTGCCTGAATAAAAAGATATATCATTCAATTCACCAAGACTAATATATTTACACATAGAATTCTTGTCACTCTTCACCAAAATATTATTATGAATATCCACAAAATCTTGTGAATTAAAATAATCTTCTAAAAATATGCCATACGATTTTTTTGAATTCCAAAAAGTATAAATCTCATCTATTGTAGAGTGAATCGGGTTAATCTTTCCTATAATAATATCTCTTAGTTTTTCTGCTACAGCTACATAAATTCCTTCTTGGAAATTGGGATTAGGGATTACATCATTTAAAAATAAACATATAGCTTTATCTGCATAGTATGATAATCCGCTTAACCTTATAATTTCCTTATCGACATAATATATTTTAGGAATAGTATAATAATTCACATCATTTTTAAAATATGCTTTTAAAGTCTTACCTTCAAAACATATTTGAATAATTATATTTTCATCTTCTATGTAAGGATCAAAATCATTTAAATGTAATGCGGCTAAAATTGCCTCTACCATTTTATTTCCCTGATTCATTTTTATTATTTATTAGTGGTTTTGATTTATATTGTTTTAGTTTACTTGGATCTATTTTTTCTATTCTCGGAAATCTAGAGCCAAAAATTTTAAAGAAGCACTTGTTAACTATTTCGACATCTTCAGAATCGAGAATTGTTCTTTGATAATCAATTAATTTTTTTAACGCGTCAATTACATTGCTTTTTTGATTATCTGATAAATCAATTAGAACATCATTGTATGGAAAATATGGCTTTTTACATGAAAAACTTTTCTTCAGATTTTCCAATATTCTTTCTGTAGTATAGCAGAATGTTTCAAATAAATCACCCTGACTAACACACTCATTAGTAGCTAATATTGCTATTGCGAGTCCTGAAAATTTAATGGCGTGATTTGATTTCCAAGCCTTTAAAAGTTTAACTGTTTTTCTTATTTGATTCAAATCATCAGATGCTTTTTTGTTAAACCAATCGGTGTTTGCTTGAGGATCGCTTATCATCCACTCATCATCACCTCTTGCAAGATATTTATTGTCATTGAATTCAATATAGACCGGTAGATCAATATGATAGTTCTTAGAAGCATAATTCACTCTCACACAAGATTTCTTAATTTGTGTAGGTGCATTTGTTTGGCTATCAACTATATTTTTTAGGTTATTTTTGACCGTTTTTGGCCTGTCAAATGAATTTCTTTTATCTTGCTTCACTTGAATAAATACTCCTAAATCTAAATCATATTCTTGTCCGGCATCAGGGTTGATAAGTGTATGCATATCATAAGATCCTTGACCTCTAAAAATGATTTCATAGTCTTCGTAAAATTTATCAAAAATTAGTTTTTTAATAGCATCCCGACTTGCTAAAAGTTCTATTCTTTTTTTTCCTGTTACAGTAATGTTTCCGATAAAACTCTCAATTGAAGATTTATACATAAATATTGCCTCCTCTATTTCTTTACCTACATAATACATCTACTAAAATCAATAGTCAATATGTTTCTAGATAATTTCATAATACAAATATTATGCATAATATTCTATATTTCATACTCCACTTATTATAAAAATAAATAATTGTAAACTATTAACTAAAATTATGAAAACATAATTAGTATTCTTTTCTCTTTGAAATCTATTAATGAAACATTACATATGCTTTGATTTTAGCACAAAATAGTAAGATAATTCGTTGATATAAGTTCCCTCTATATTAATTGTAAATATTAATCTGTTGTAATTATATTTTATATTTCGTAATAAGATAAAACTAAAAAAGCCACAACGTGACTTGTTTTGCATAAAAACTGTTTTCTTTACCAAAAAGAAAGTTATTCTACTAATTTATTTAATTTGTTTGTTTAAAAATCCATAAATTGGAATTTCGATACCAAAATATTTTTTACTATATCTTTTTCTTACGAAAAAGGCGAAAATACAAATCAAGAATTATTCTGTCAAATACATCTCTTATTTCCTTTTTATCTTTAGGCTTAACAACTAATGCTTGTCTTATAAGTTTACCTTTTGAGTCATAACTCATTACATCTTCAAAAAACACAACATTTTCAATTATTTCAATGTCCTTAATTAAATGAGCTATTTCATTATTTTCGCTAAAATTTATTAGATACTTAGAGTGAGAAACGATATTTCTGATTTTTCTTATAGAATTTATTACTCTATATTCTTTTTTTGAGATAAGTTCATTTTTTTACTAAGTTTAAAATGTTAAATAGTGTGAATCTGTAATCTATATCTTCTATTATATTTGAGTTTTCCATATAAATTTCAATTAAATAGTTTTTTATAAGTTCAGAAGCAATTCCAGCCATTGCTTTGTCTCCAGCTTTTGAAAAATCTACTCTCAATTCGTTATAATCTTCAAAAGCTTTTTTATCAATCGCTTTTAATATCAACCCATATATTTCATTCATATAAACCCCCAATAAGATATTTTTTAAATTAAGAATAGTTTTTGTGACGAAAAATGTACCTTATTTTTGAACTATAAATAACATAATGAAAATTATACTCACCGCTAAAGCTAAAGCAATAATATACAAAGTCAATGTTTCTTGAATTGAAATCTTTAATCTCTCTTTAGATTCTATTAATTCTTTCTCATAATTTTCTGCTTAGGAAATAAATAGTTTAAGAAAAACATATGAGTATTTTTTTTATAACATTTTGTTATAATTTTATTATCGTTTCTTAAAATACGAGCCAAAACAAAAACTTCACTTTTGAGTTCCTATTATTATTATTATTATTATTATTATTTCTTTTTTCTTTTTGGTAAAATACTCTTTATTTTTAATACAAGCTTTTCTAGTTTCTCTTTTCGTTTTAACACTTTATCAATTCTGATTTGTCTAGCTACAGCTTGTTTCTCTAATCTCATCTTGTTGCGAATTTCTTTTTTCTTTGCTTGAGATTCAATATAGTCTAATTTTAATAGATATGTTAATTGTTTAGAGACCATTCTAGTATTAGACTTATATGTTAATCCTTGTGAATCTGATACAAATGATTTTAAGTGAGATACACTTCTCTTTCCTTTGTTCATATCAGAAATAATTGTCTTTAGATTAAATGCATCAATCTTACTATTGATACAATCCCTTGATGGAATAATGACTTTTGTAGCTTCTGATAAGTCATTATTCTTTAAGTATGTTTTATAGTAATCAATATTGTGGTTTTTATAGATATAACCAAAACCAATAATACGAGTATCATTAACATTATTATTAAAGATATTTAAAGAAAAAAACTTATTACCTGTTAATGGTTCAAATTCGTATTTACTGTTTACTTTAAACTTCTTATTTGAAAAGAACTTACTTAAATACACATTATATCTAAGTAAAATAACTAAGATGACTACAATTATTGCTAGAATAGCAGTAACTACATATTCAAAGTTCTCGATAATAAATGGCATATTACTTCACTCCCTTTTTATATAGATAATCTATAATTGCATTACAATTTTTCATTGTATTGGAATTGTAGTATTTAAAATCAAATTTAGCTCCAAGAGATACCAAGTAATATAAGAGTTCTGTGTTTTCTGGATTCACTTCAGAAATTAAGAAATTCAATGTGTTTTGATCAAAATGGTTTTTGATAATTTCTATTAGTTGAATATTGTTTTGTCTGATAGCCGCTGAACCCAACTTAGAATAATCTATTGGTTCCAATACTTTATTATCACTATTTAATAAACAATATTCATAGAACTCTTTCTTATTTTCATCTATAGCACAAACAATTGTATTTGTAAGACTTTCATATATATACATATCAATGAATTTCTTAAATAGATTGAAGTTCCCTTTTTTAACTACTAAGGTCGCAGTCTTTTGAAAGTTAAATGAGGATTTCGCTCCATAACTTAGTTTTTCTGTAAAGAAGGAATCTATAAACATTTCAACACCTACTGAATACTCATATAAAAGCATTGAAGAGGTAAAAGAGAATAGTTCTTCTGCTCTAGCATAATTGTTGATATAAACTTCTAATACATTAGTAAGTTTATATACCCCAATACATTCAATCCAATTATCCTGGGTCATAACTTTCACTTCTTTTTTTCGTTTCATTCCCATCATAACAAATTGTTGGGATATTTTTAACTCCATAATTTGTTTTACTAAAGCTATGTTTTTATCTTTGTCTATTAAATTCCATATCTCCAATCCGTTATAAGATTGGATGATATCAAAGCTATTATTGATTTGAGCATATCTTTTGATATATTTAATAACTCCAGCTATGTCTTTTCGTAGCATATAGATAATAATTTTTAGATATATCTCTTTTGCTCTATGATAGTAATCCTGTACAAATTCAACATCCTCTTTATTTAAATAGATAAATATATCTTCAATATCTTGATCAATTAAATAATCAATAAAGACTTTCCCATATATATCTGGTTCTTGAATTTGTAAGTCTGATGATTTGTGTTTCTGAATTTCCTCTAAGCCTTTATTGGCAAATCTCACATATTCAGATATATAATCATCTGATTCCTTATTCTCTCTGCAATTTAATAAATCATCTAATGATAAATTGAAAATCTTTGCGATTGACATTAAGTTTTGAATGTCAAAAGAAGATTTTCCATTAAGATTTTGAGATACAGCTGATTTAGAAATCATCAACTTCTGAGCAAGTGCATCTTGTGTCATGTTGTTGTTTCTTAGTAATGTCTTAATAAACATCCCTACTTGGATATTATCAATTATTTCTGGCATAATTATCCCTCCTTAATGTTATTATATTTGATATTTTACTAAATTACTAAACGTTATTGCTTAACTTTAAGTAAATCAATGCTTAATTGTTTTGTTGCATGTAAAATAATAGTTAATTGCTTCTTAACTGTTGGTGTGTGTGACGATTGTTGTCTTATGTTCTATATTATATATTGTTTTATTTATAAATTCTATGGAAGGCAGTAAATTTTTAATAGTATTTATTAATTATTTTTAATTTGACAGACTTTTATGATTTTTTTTAAGCAGAAATATAAAATCACTGTCAATGTCGACAGTGATCTACATTAAGGGATTTTCATGCAAGTATTAAGCTTATATCGTGAAACTATATTTATTAAATATGCTTGAAACTCTATTATATTCTCCAACAATTTCATACAAAAGTTCGCGTAAACTATTGTATGTAGATATACTATAAGGAAATCTTTTCAAGTGTACTTCAACCATTGAAAAAATAATGCTATCAGCTACTTGATGATATTCCCAAATATTCATCACTTGCTGAGAATAATGTCCCCAATAACCATAAATATTTGGGTGGACAAAATTACATGATTCATTATACAAAGACATTGAGAAAATTTTGTATTTTTCTCCAAATCCTGTCTTTGTTAAGCTTTCAGAAACGAACTTTTCAAATTTATTTTGTGTTTTAATCCCCAAAAAGAAATATATGGAAAAATCAACAAAATATCTGAATTTAATTTTATATTCATTATGAAATCCAAAAGCGATATCTGATTCCATATCTGTCAACAAATCAATATATGTATCTATATGTTTTTTACTATCATTATTTCCAAATTGAGTAATTATATATTTAATATAAAGCAATATCATAGAATAATGATTAAATGTAGGCGAATACCCCCCCGCATAAGCTATACATTCAAATTCAAATCTAGTTTCCCCTTTAAAAAGATCTTTTAACTCATCTTTCCTATTTATTTTTTTTATTTCATATTCATACCAATTCTCTTTGCCTAATTGTTTCGCAATACCAGTATATTTTTTTTTAAAATGTGTTTCAAAAATAGCTTTTGAATATTCAGTTCTAAGTTGTTTCATCGTTTTTTTTTCGACTTTTATTTCGACTCTTGAATCGATCTCTTTAAAAATTTTAAGTGCAAAAGTTATAAATATATTTAAATCTATTAGATTAATATCAAATGTAAAATCATGGAGATGTACAACCTTATTCAAGTTCAAATCAAAATACATTTTTGAAATATAATCATCATCTATATTTTTTATCAAGATAGACATACTGGAGTATGAGTTATTCTTTAACATTCCATATGTCCACCCCATTCTTTTTGAAAAGAGTTTCTTAACCAAAGCTTTATCGTTAATGCTATATATTTTACTAAGTCTTTCTATTGCATTTTCTATAGAAGTTATAAATTCACGGTTCAAAGTTTTCTCTTGAGCCTGTTCAAAATATAGCTTACTAAACTGCTCCTCAAAAAAGAAATGCGAAAGAAAGTATCCCTCTATATATCTGTCTGAATTTAAATTCATAAATATATTTTTGTAAACAATAATACTTTCAATTATATTTCTTATCATCAACGGCGTTGATAATGACACTAATCCTAACAGGTGATTTTTTATAATCGAATTCAGAGATGATGAAATATTATACAAAAAAGAATATAAAACAATATCTCTCATTGACTTCAGTAAATTTACTTTTTTCCTTGTTTCATCAAAGTATTGCATTGTTTTTTCATAAGCCTCTTCAAAAGAGATATTATTATCTTTTTTTCTATTTGAATAATACATATCCCTAAACGTATATGCTGAAGCCAAGCTAATATTCTTCATGCTACTCTCCAATCCAAACATCTATTTAAAGATTTTATCAATATATAATATTATGCAAAAACTTGCATACATTACGAAGTGTGTTTTATAAAATATATATTATATATCCGTCTAATGCAGATTTTTAGGTTCTTCTACATCAAATAGTATTCTAGCTTCATCTAGAAGCTTTTGTTCGTTATGTAAATTTCTCATAATAACTTTAACAAGTAATTTTTCATCCATATCATCAAATCCATAATGCACCTTTCTATGACAATTTGGGCATAAAGCTACTGTGTTAATTAGACTATCTGGTCCATTATTTGAAAGCGTTATAACATGATGCACTTCTAAATATGGCTCACCATCGTGTTTAATAAAAGGCGCCAATTTTCCACACAACTCACATCTTCCATTCGCTCTTCTTTTAACCGACTCTGAAACATATTGGTTTCTATAAATGTATGTTGTTTTAACTTCTTTTCTAATTGTTTCCCCAGCTTCCTTAGCTTTCTCAAACAATTTTTTGCTAGGCAGCTTAGAGATACTCTTTGTCTTCTCTTCTTCTTGTTTTCTTACTAAATTTAAATCTTCTAATTCTGATACTGATTCTTCAATACTTTTTAACGGAAAAACAATAACTTTTCTTAATACATTTTTTTCATCTGGTTGCTCACCGTGTTGTATTTCCCCATCAACAACAACTTCACCTCTATATATATATTCTTTATCTATATATAGTTCAAACAAATGTATACTTCTACCATCCGCTTTAGCATTTTTTAAGGATAAATTTTTTCCTTTCATTTGCTGATCTCCAAGCATTCCCTGGCCAGTATATAGTAAAGTATTTCCCTTTCTCTTGTCCTCATATAGACTTTTTGAATGGTTGGCAATTACCACAATAGTATTTGTTTTATTAGAAGGTCTAATGCCACCCATATAAGTACACCTAAACCCAAATCTTATTTCAGCATTAGTATATGTACCACCAACAATAAAATCGGATACTCTTGTATAATCAGATATTTCATCTGGGAATGTTTTAAATAGGTAATCAGAAATTTCTTCATTTGTTAGAAGATTATACTTATTAAATATAATAAAATCATCGGCATATTTATGTTTACCACTTTTAAATTCTAAAAAATGTCTATAAAGATCCCCCGTTTTTTTTGCATGTACAATATAATCATATTCCCTTTTAATACTTCCATACAAATGTTTTAGAGGTTCTTCTACTTTTGAAAGTTCAAGAGCTCTTTTTGTATTTGCTATAACAAATTCAACACCTTTTTGCATTTCTTACCTCCTAAAAAATATTACATATACACATTATATATATTCTAATTTATTATCTTTAAATCTTTAAATCTTTTAATTTTTATATATTTATCTCTTTTTACTTCTGCAAAGCTTCTGGAATTATTTGTTCAATAATATCTCTAATGAATCTATATCTTTTTACATCTCGATTATTAACAAAAAGCAGATCAATTCCTTGTTCTTTACAAATGTGTTTTTTCCAAGAATCTCTTTTAATAACTTCTGGGTCATAATAGTGTTCTGGACCACAGACTTCTATTGCCAATAGTATTTCATGTTTATTATCGAGCAAAACAAAATCAAATGATTGCTCACTAATTTTCTTGTAGTATAGATGTGTTTTATCAATTTTTAGCACTTGTTTAATATCAGTTTGACCACTATATTTTAAGTTTTTAGTATTTATATTCAATATCTTATTTAGAGTTTCCACGAATGGTTTCTCAAAAGCTGAATACATTGTTTTTCTAGTTATATCAGAATATACTTTTGAATGTTTAAAATCAGTGTATGAGTCTTTATTAAATTTACTTGTATAACTAATTAAATCTAAAATATCCGATGGTTCATTACCCGATAATTTTGCAATTGCTTTTTCATCTCCAACTACAATCAGTCTTTCTTTTGGTCTAGTTGTAGCAACATTAATTAATTGTTTATTGTTCTTTAACCAATTATAACTACCTTCATATGAATCTCTACCAATAGCAAGAGATAGCATTATTATATCTTCTTCTTGGCCTTGAAATTTATGAACAGTTCCGACTTTTATATTCTTTTTATCAGGAAAATACTTCTTAATTTCTGACTTAAGTAATGATTGCTGATTCCTATAAGGAGTAATAATACCTATAGATTGATCTGGAGGCAGTTTCATTAGTTCTTCAATTATAATAGATACTTCTTCTGCAGAAGTGTTTTTTCTATGTCTATGAAAAGTGCTATTTGTATTAATAAATTTGCAGTCATCTTCTGAAACTGACATATTTTGAATAATTAGTTTTCCATTGTAATACTTCTTATTTGCGAAATCAACTATACTACTTTTACATCTGTAGTGTTTATTTAAGAGAATAATATCATTCACGAAGTCTACTTGATTCATGGTATTTAAAATTGATGTTTGTTTATAATCATAAATATCAGGTATATTATGAAAATCCTTCAAGCTATTATTCAGTCTTTCTGATACTGTAACAACAGGTAATAGCTGATTTGGATCCCCTATAAACGCAGCTCTTTTAGCTCTTGCCATTGCTAAAATGCTGAACGCATTTTCACACTGACCAGCTTCATCCATTATAAGTAAATCAAACTCCGGAATAGAATTTCCAATTCTTCTTGTTGATATATTTGTTGAAAATATCATTGGGAATACTGACAAGACTTTTTTTAATCCAAATTGATCCTTTAAGATAGTATAAAAGGTTCTACATTTTTCTTTCTCATCCTCAATAAACAATATATTTCTTAAGGATTTAAATTCGTCAGTATCTAATTTTTGTAAATACTCAATTGATTTAATCAGCAAACCTTTTTTAACAACTTTAAAATCAATTTTATTAGATTCTAATGTATTATCAATATCACGCTTACTAATTTTTGTTAATAGTCCTTTTTGTACAGATCTATGTTTGTTAATGATTTTTAATTTTTTCTTAAAATTATGATCTTTAGAAAATACATTAATAATTTCATCATAAGTATTAATCCTAGATAAAATATCTTCTATTTTTTCATTATCTTCAAAAACAGCACTTATATTTGATAATTTCCTTATTTCTTGTTCTATTTCTTCTTTAAACTCAGTTTTAAGTTTTTTAATATCGATACTGTCTATAATTTCTAAATAGTGTTCATAAGCTCGTTTTGCATATTTTAAACCCATAATTGTGTTTTCTTGAGAACTAAGCCTTATGAATGGTAGAGGAATTGAAAGACTATTATATTGTAATTTCCAGAGCTTCTTATAAATGTTATCCACTGCTGCATTTGTATAAGATGTAATTAATGTTGTGTCATTATTTAAGAATGAAGAAATTATAATATTCCTTATAGTTTCTGTCTTTCCTGTTCCTGGTGGCCCTTGGACGTACGTTAATTCATTCGTCATTGCAGAGTGAACAGCTTGAAGTTGTTTTGAATTTACTTTATTGTTAATGAAATAAATATTTCTATTTGAAGCTAATAGTGGCTTTTGATATTTTCCAAAAAAACCTTTTATAACAGGGCTTAATTCGTTTTGTTTATATATGCCCCCTTTAATCATTTGATATTCACTGCGGGTCGAAAATGATATATCTAATTTAAGTTTAAACAACAATGGTTCTTCATTTCTTAATTGATTTCCTCTTAGAACATCTTCTAAGTCTTTGCTTAGTCTGTCAATATCATCAAAATATTCACCAACATCATTTGTTTTAATATACAATAAGTCAGCGATATTTTTAGTATGGAAAATTAGTTCTTCATCATCAAGTATAATTTTCTCTTGAAACACATCTAAATAAACCGGAATATATATAAGCGGTATTATTTCATTTTCTAGATTTGATACACATAAATAATTAAAAGCTAGTTTATACTTATTCCTATGTTTATCTTCATCTATATTTAACATCATTAAAATGTCATTAACTTCTTCTTTTGATAAGTCATGATAACGATTTTCCTTTAGTCTTCTATATTCAGTAGTATCATATCCATACGTTGAAGCATACTCTAGATCAGACGAACCTTCTACGCAGTCACTGTAATAATCTAGAATGCTTTTTTCAGATAGTTCATTTCTAAAGTAATTATTAATTTCTGGAACTTTAATTAAGGATTTCAAATTATTCTTAAAAAACTGCTTAGTTCCTTCTATACATTTAGCGCTCTTAATACGATCAATTCGGATTTCAATTTGCATTGTTTTTTTGAATTGGTAATTAAAAGCAAAACCTTTAATTTTAGTTTCATCTTCAGCAAATTTTAAACTATTTATACCTATAAAGTAGAATGTATTTTCACCTTTTGCATTCATATAGTCTAATCTTAATAATTCGCCAGTTTCAATCGCTCTTCTAATCTCTGTTTTTATACGATAATCTACACTCATAAACCCCTCCTAAAAGAACAATTCAAACTAAAATCGTTAAATTTTACATCTATTTTTGTCGCTTACAGTATATCACCAATAATGAATATAGAAAAGCGGACTTGAAATATTTTTCATAAAAAAACAACAAGATTGTTGAATAATCTTGTTGTTTTATCAATACTATTAGTTTTTATATCTACGAATAAATCTATATATTACTATCATTTGTAATTTGTAATTACAATTTATTATACTTTTTACTTGTTCCAAAGGCCTTATCAATTGGATATTTTTCTTTATTCTTTTTGATTTTATCATTTGTTACATCAATCAAATCAATTTCCAAACTATTACATAAAAGCAAAAGGTAACTGAATATATCTGCAACCTCTTCTTTTATGTTTTTTATGTCAGTATTCTTATTGCCCCATTGATAATTTTCTAATAGTTCACTCGCTTCAATACTAATACTCTTGGCCAAATTCTCAGGAGTATGAAATTGATTCCAATTTCTATCATCTCTAAACTTTAGTAATTTTTCTAATATTTGCTTAATCTCTTCCATATTCACCTCTCTAAATCTTGTTTTAATCGTTCTTTAAGGTATTTAGATAATTCTTTATCCATACAATAAATATAACAACCTCTTTGTCCTCTGCTCATTAACACTCTATAGGTGTTTCTAATTAATTCATCAATAATCTTACTGTCCGCAGGATCAACTTTCCTTTTATGTGGTGGTTTAAACTCATTCGCTCCGTCAGGATGTTTTGTATAGTCAGTGAGCACTTTACAGTTTCTATACAGTAGATCATTTCCTATTATTAACCCCACGTATTCGAATTCCATTCCTTGTGTTGTATGAATACAACCAACCTCATTTATTGCTCTTGCATCAGTAGCGAATGCTTTTGTTCGATTCCATTGAGCATGAAAATCACCAATATTAATATCAATAGCAAATTTATCTGTTCTGCTTAACCAAGGAAATACATCTCCTGAAATCATTCTTGATTTATTGTTATTATTTTTTTCAACAATAGCATTTTTTAAATCCATAATATCATCAAAGATTTTGATATCATAGTTTATCGATTGATTTGATTTTTCATATTCCTCATTATATACTACTGAATCTACCCAACTTAGATATTCGTCAGAGCCATTACATCTAAATTGATTCTTAAGTTTTAAAGTAGGACTATGATGTATTATACCATTATAATAACTAGCCCATTTCTTTATTTCTTCTATTGTCCCAAAATCTTTTATATCTATTGATTGTTTTGAATCAATAAAGAAAATGCTTATTTTAGCTGCATTTATAATTTCCTTAATTTGATTTTCGCCTTTATAGAACCAGGAAATTTTAGTTCTTTCAGTTAACCTATGTGCTTCATCTACTATAAGACAATTAAATTCGTTGTTGACTGAATCTATAAAATTACCAGAGCCTCTGAATAATGTTCTCAAAAACGAATACTTGGGTACACTTCTGGTTAATTTCTTTAAATAGTTTTCTTTTACATAAGAACTTTTAGCCACATAAAAAGTTGTGTATGCTTTCTTTATTATCAATTTCCCTAATAAATCAATAGCAATTACACTTTTTCCAGTTCCTGCTCCGCCTTCAACAATAACTACATGTTTCCTATTATCTAATTGATTTCTTGTTGCTATTGTATACAATGTTTCAGAAACTACCTTTTGTTCATCTAGTAGTATAAACTCTTTATTGTTATTAAGCATATTTCCCATTACATCTACTAAGAGTTTAGTTGGTTTAATTTTTCCGTTTTCTATTTCATATAATAAATCTTTTTTACTTGACGCTTTTATATACTTTTCTATAAAGTTTCTTAATTTACCATAGTCCTTAGATATAAATACAGGGGCTAGATCAATTGAATCTTTATAAATGTTATCTGTTAGTTCATCTAAATATTCTTCTTTATAATTATGTAAAAAAGCAAGAGATTGAAGATTAATCTTTTCTTTCTCAATAGCTTCATTAAAATGTTCTATAGTAGCAGCATATGAATATGCTTGCCAAGATGGATGTGTATATTCTCGAGTTCCCAATAAGACTACATTAGGTATATCTGTTTTAGTTACTTTATCCCATTGTTTAAGTTCAACAATAACCATATTATCTCTATTTCCATCTGACCCTGAAATAATAAAATCTATTCTACGTGTTGTTATAGGAATTTTGTATTCAATACCAATGCGTACATTTTTAGGTATATTCGTTCCATTAAGTACTTTATACATTTCACCTAATGAATTCTTAAAAGCTCTTTTTTGAGATTCTCCAACATTTTGGCCTAGTTTGTTTAATATTTTCTCTACTATTATGTTATTTTCGATATGATTATTAAATACATTCAGTTCTTCATTGTAGGCAATCATTTTAATACCTCCCTAAAGTAATTACATTCTTAAACTTCTATTTATAATTTAAAATAACGTTTACAATTGTTTTAAATAATGGCTTGTTAGCTATAACTACAATACATAATTTCTCTCTTACCCTAGTAAGGTTTTGAAATAGCAATTTAGTTAACATATGATCTGGATTCGGTCCCGTTCTATACAATAATAGATTATCATCATAATAAAAATATTGATTAATAAAAGTAACCACTTTATCAAATTCTTGCCCTATTGCTTCATGTGAAGTCAATCCAAAATCTAGATAATCAAGTTGAGAAAAATTTGTGACTGATGGTGTAAGACTTATATACTGATATTCTTTATTCATATATTCCTGTATAAGTTGCTTTCCTTTTGAAACATCTTTAGCAAATAAAATCTGTATACTACTATAATCATATGAATTACCTGATTTTGATAAATCATATAGAGAAACAATAAAGCCGGCAATTTCTTTATTAGTTCTTATTTTTCCGTTTAATGCGTATACATCTTCACCAGATAGTTCTTTAATTAGTATACTATTATGATAATCTATTTCGCTTTTACCCAACCTTTGTTCATCATCAAGACAGAAAATTAATTGACTCTTCAATTCTTTTGTTTTGATAACCAATTGGTTTAGTTGAAACCTATAATACCTATGTGCCTCATCAAGCAATATAAAATCATAATAATCAAAACCTGCAAATGATCTTGCACCTTTTGCTGAAATAATCTTAAGATTTTCTACCTTATCGTTTATCAACTTGTGACCATTACATAATTGCGCACAATGAATCAACAAAACTTTAAAACCTCTATCAGTTAAATCTATAGCTATATCATATAACAAAAGAGTTTTTCCGGTTCCGGCTTTAGCATCAATTGCCATATATTTAACCAATTTACTAATTGAGTTCATAATAGATTTTTTGACTAACATTTGGCCATCAGTTAAAAAGTATTCTCTGTTCAAAAATATCTCTGTCGAATTCAAAGGAGAAACCAAAAATTTAGAAACTTGAAAAACACTATCAAGATCTTGGATATATTTACTTTGATCAACAAGTAGAATAGCTAAAAGTGTGTCTTTATTAACTTCTATCATTTTTTCGTCTACATATTCATATAAAATTTTTTCATCAGAAACAAATAAAAATATCCTTTTTGGTAAATTTATGTTTGACAAATAATATTTGTTTTGTTTAAGTTGTTCTTCTGCTTTTTCAGTCATAGTTGTTTTTAGTTCTATATTTATTGCGAGCTTTTCCGAAATTCTTAATACATCAAATTCCTTACTTATTTGCGGTATTGTGTAATTAATATGAAATCCTTCAAAAATACTATAATCACTGATATTTACATCAAGAAAATTACAAAGCTGAACAAATGAATCAACTTCCATTTTTTTAAAGCTTGAAGAATATTGAGAAGAATGACTTAAATACTTGTTAATCAAATCTAAATCACCTTTATATTCATCACACACAGTAAAAATGTTAATTAAATTTAGACTTTTCATATTCACCTCTTTACAAATTTTCTCAACTATAATCATTATACTACTTAAAATCTATAAAATAAACACAACTTTATCAAGTATTGCTTATCAAAGTGTTCTTTATGTTTTAATGATATAAAAACAAAGCCATTTTTGGCTTTGCTATAGTATTCATATGTTTTACAATTTTTTATGATACAGCTCATTGTAACTTTTTATGATACAACTTATTACCTTATATAAATTAAATATTCAAAAGGCCAAAATTTCGGTCTTTTCAATTACGATAAGTTTTGTTGTATTGATTGTAGTTGCAATTTAATATTGTGTACATTTAATGTGAAATGCAACAATATTTTGTTTTCATCACTTTCAAAAAACTGATTTAGACTTAATATAATCTCTTTCCCAGTCAAAAAATCATATCCACTATTAATATACCTCTTCATCATCAAACATTGAATAATCGATTACATAAGCTTTTTAAATGTTTTGTAGACAAAATTTGCCGGATGAAGTTTAAACTTATTAACTTTATCTAAATCCTTATTCTCATTAGATTTTTTTGTTTTATCAAATATTTCATTATATTTTTGCAAACTGTAAACTGGTACATAAGACGAAACTAAGTATTTGTTAAACCCACCTTTAAATTCAGTAAGAACTGATGAGTTTGAAGATTTTGGCAGAATTATACTTGAGTTCCCCCATTCAGCAGAGTTTGAAGTTACTACAACACATGATAAATCTCTACTTAAGGATCTAATTATGTTATCAAAATACTTTGTATCCTTATTCAACATTGGCACAACAACTATATCAACGTATCCTTTAAATATACCTCTCGATAAAATATCAGTAATCTCATAACAGATATAATCTACATATACTATATTATTATTTCTAACCATAAAGTAAAAAGGTGTTTTTGCATCATCACATCTTAGCCCTTTGTCAATACACCAATCTCTTTCTAAAAACGAGTAGAAGTTTTTCTCCCTCACTAACGATAGTAACATTCTCCTACTTGATTTGTCATTATATGCATAACTAGACCCAATAAGATTTATAAGTCTATTTTTTATCACAAGGTTCTTTAATCCATACACGGTATTAAACTGCTCACTATAAGCAGCAAAAAGCAAAATATGCAACCATTCAATGGAAACGTATAATTCTGGGAATACTAAGAGTGTAGTTTTATTGATAATTGCTTCATTTAAGTTCCTTATAAAGTATGCTGTCTCACTTACCGAAGCGGCAGCAAAACATTCTGTTAATACTCCCTCACCTGAATTCTCTTGATCAATATTTGGATGACTTACTACATACTCTGGAATAGTTGGATTATCAATCTTGTATAAATTTGGTTCATATCCATCAACTCTTTCGAAAGACTCAACTTCAACTAAAATATCCTCAGTTATTTTATTAATCTTTAAATAAGTATTATAACTTTGATCATAAGTCTTCTCCTTACTAAAAGCTATATTCACTAGTTGATCATAAGTATATATCTCCCAAAAATGAACAAAAGGCAAATGATACTTAAAATAGTCTATGTGAAACTCAACAGAATTGTCTAGATTCAAATTATTAATCTTGTAATCTTTAACAAATTTTTTGATCAAGCTATCTGAGCGAACCATTTTTGATTTCTTTAATATATTTGACATATCTCCATCTATTTCAATTTCAGCTAAGACTTTTGAGATTATATTTAACTCCTTATAAAGAAGTTCAATTTTTTTCAACACATAAGGCTCTCTTCCAGGCTTAATATCACTAATTGTTTTTTCTAAATTGTTATCAATATGCCTATTTATTTCCCTTGAGACTTTTTGAATCATAGCTCCATTTTTGAAAATTCTATGCCATCTATAAATCTCTTTCCACATATTGTACTTATAAGTTGAATGTATATATCCGATGATTTTGTTTGATACTGCGTCTGTTGTTTCATTATCAAACTCAATTAAATCATAGATGTAATTCATAAACAAAAGACTATCAAAAGCATCAATCTTAGCAAAGTCAAAATCCTTTTCTGCCGAAGAGTTAAGCAAGGTATTTTTTATCTGTTTTTTATCAAAAGCAAAATATCTTCTAAAAGAGATTACTTCTTGATCATCATTACCATAATAATTAATCCCTCTTGTTTTATAGTACTGTAATAATTTTTCTAACTCAGATCTATAATTATAATTATTGTATACAAAAATTTCTGTTTTATCAAGATTTTGTTGTAAGTTTTTATATCCTTCATTACTTTTTTTTGCAATATCAATTCGTTTATTCGCCACATTTTTATCAATTATCTCATTATAAATAATTATAATATCATCGACATATCTACCATAAAATATAATACTGCCATTTTTCAAAAGTGCTTCATCAAATTCAAATAGATAAATATTAGACATAATCATAGAAGAGGATAATCCTATTGGGAGTATTCCCCTTCTCATTTGTAAACTCGAATCCTTTACTAGTACATCATAATATGCACCATAGATTTCTTTCATAATAGTAGATAAAAAAGGTAGATACCCTTTTAGGATCCCTGAACTTTTACTTTCAAATATCTTAAAAGGAGTACTAGTTGAATAATAATACCTAGAAAGATCAGAAGATACAAGCGTGATACCTTCTTCATCATATTCGTGTTTCTCTATTCTATTTTTAGCTTTCTCCAACCACTTGTTATACCCGAATATATACCTTTGAAAAAGTCTTGTTGAACTCCAATTAATATCTTCTATAGACCACAAATCATCTTTATATAGTTGATTTTCTGCTATAAGGTTACCAAAGATATTACTCTTCATTGCCTCGGGTAGTGTTGTACCAGCTATAACCGTCCAAATAGTATCAATGATATGCAACTCTACAGGCATTGATATGAAGTAATTCAAATCAATTTCCTTTTTCTTATTCACCTTCTTAAGCAATGGAAAATAATCCACTTTATCAATTAATTTTCTGTAATAATCATTAATCATGTTTTGTGAATGTAGATTCTCAACAAGGTTAGTAATCTTCTCATCAAAATCTTTTGACTCAAATCTACCTATCTGTTCTTTATACATCAACAAGGTTGAATCATAGAATACTTTTGTTTTATATTTATTGTAAGCGCCTAAAACTATCTCCCTTAAAACATCTAATTCGAGTTCAGATAGTCTATTTAAGTTAAATTTTATGATCATCTAATTTCATCTCCTACCTATTTTTATTACCTATCATATTTGTTTAAACTTCAAATATTACATCCAAAGTCTGTTTATCAATATTGCATTGAGTGTAATTTAAACATATAGTAATAATGAGTATATTTTTTTAAATGACAGATTATCCTTTATCAAAATATCAAAAAACTCATGAACTAATCTAAATAAAATTGGAAAATTTACCCCTTCAATATCATTTCTTCAAGAATATTATATCTAGGATTAAGAAAGTATACTTTATCATAACATTCGCCATCTCTCATGTATTTATGAAGTGCATATGCAAAAAGTTGAGACTTGTCTTTTTTATTCAGCTTATAGTCTTTTTTTGTTTTAAAGTCTATTAGGCAGTTATTAATAAGTAAATCAGAGTCTCCTTTTATAGCTAATTCACCTTTATAGTTAACATGCCCTTCTGGATGAAAATCGATTTCATTTATGACAGGAAAAGATGTATTTATGAGTTTAAAAGCAATTTCTGCTAGATATGTGGCTTTTTCGATGATATTTCTTTTATGCTCAAATATCTCAGGTGTATACCCATACCCAGAACGATATCTTATATCAGGTTCATACATAGCAAAAGCTAATACCTCATCGCTCAAATTCGAATACTCGTCCTTGTTTACATCGTCAAAGAAACCTAGTTCTTCGAGTCCTTTACCCAGTTTTCGTGCTAACTTGATTTTTGTTATATACTCAGTTATGCCTCCGCATATTGTAGGATGCTCTTCTTTTGAGACATCTACATAATTGCCTACTTCAATAGTTCTTGCATACACTAAGCTATTTTCAGCATAGAAATCTTTTATTCCCGTAACTTTTAATTCATTCCTAGATAGATAATGTGTGATCGCAGCCATTCCAAAAAATGGTGTTTTTGATAAAGATTCTAATATTTTTTCATACTCTACTGCAAACTTCGCTAAATCCATGATCCACCCTCCTAAATAGAATTTGTAACAAATAAAATTGATACCTACTTATTTTTGTTGCTTTCTTTCTTGTATTATAACACTTGATTGTTCATTTATCTATATAGTAAAGACAAATTATTTTATCAAATTGCGTAGCAATCACTTATACTCTTGTAAATGGTATAACTTAAAAATATATAAGTGCCTAAAAATGGCCTTGAGTCGATATTTAACAAAAGGTAATTGGAACAAATAAAAAGAATTAGTTGTCAGCAATAAAAATTGCGCTTCATTTACCGTCTCATACTAAATTATCGTTAATAGTTTTCATTACAAATACAAATTTAATATCTTGCCTTCTGTGAAATGTGTTCACCCACTATCTTTTTATATAAATAAAATCTTTTTTCATTGTTAAAAACTAAGTCAATCAAATTTCTTAGTTATTTCAAAAAAAAGAACCACATCAATGGCTCTTTTTAGTAAAGTTTTTTTACAGAAGAATGGTTTTATATTTCAAATCCACCTTCAAGAATAAATTTACTTAATAATTCATGAATTCTCATAGAGACTTTTCTTTGAGGGACGGTTCCACCATTTTTGTCTTCAAAATATTTCTGAGCTTTTGCTTTGTCAACAGTTGATTTTAGTTTATCAAATCTCCCGAACTCATTAAGATTGTAAGGATTTACAATTCCGTTCATGAAAGCTCTTAGAAGTTCATCGTCTATTCCGATAGTTGAAGCAAAACGTCTAATTTGATTATTCTTGGCTTTAGTACGATATTCAGTAACATAATCTCGAAATGTCTTGCCTTCTTCAACAATAATGTCACCACTTTGAATATCGTGGAGGAAGAATTTAGCATATTTTTGATCTTCCTGACTTAAAGTTGCAAATGATTTGTGAAGCTCTGCTAGAGTTGCATCTAAGGATTCTCCGTGAGTCTGAAGTTCTTTAAGATATTTCTTGAATCGAGAGTTCATATAATCAGAATCAATTGCACCAGTATTTAATTCCATCAAGTATCCTTCAATTTGATAAGGGACATCTGGTACATTCGGATTATTTGGTGTAAATAGTTCTTTATATCTGATTATAAGTATAAGAAAAGTCGTCTCATCAAGATGTAGATTTATTTCTTCTTTTCCAAATTTATAAGTTGGTTTTTTCCATTGAAAACCTTGCACCTTTGCAGATTCCAAATATCGGTTAAAAATATTAAATTCACTAGAAAATTTTTGGCATGATTCTATATCATCTGGTAATTTTTCGAAATTAGAAACTCCAGCTGATTTAAAAATACTAAAAATATTGTCATACTTCTCATTTATCTTAATAAGATTTATTTTTAAATCATCGACAAAAATACCAAAAGGTTTGTTCCCAGAATAGAGTTCAAAAGCAATTTCAATGCGCTTCTTCATTGTATGAGGTCTTCTATAGTAGCGGATAATTCCATGTGGCTTCTCTGGGCCGAAAAGTCGATTCGTTCTTGAGAATGCTTGTACGATATTTTCAAATTTTAATTTTTTATCAAGATAAAGAGTATTAATCCACTTCGAGTCATAACCTGTAAGCATTTGATCGACAACAATCAATAAACTTATTGTTTGATTCGGTGTCATTTCAATTGAAATGTAAGGTTTTTTATGTGCAAGCCTAATTGATATATCCTTCTTAAATTTATCCGCACTAGATAATGTAAAAGTTTGTTCATATTGTTTGTTGTAGTCAGCAATGATTTCAACAAGTGCATCTTCTTTCAATATACCCTTACCACTATTATCGATGTTTGGATCAAATAGAGCAGTTACTCTGAAGATTGGATTTGCTTTTTTAAATTTTTTATAGTACTGAATCGCTTCAGCGATACTACTCGTAGCAAAAATAGCATGAAATTTACCACCATGACTTAGTGTTTCATAATTATCTAAAATATCCTTAACCACCATATTCTGGTGTTCTTCCGTCTCATACTGAGAATCAGGAAGGTAATCTTCTATACCTTTATGGTAGATACCAACTGAATCTTTATAGCCAGCCATTGGGGTCTTCTTAACATCCATGAATTCGTAGTAAACTTCAGCTTTTTTCTGTTCAGATATTGCATCTGTCTCATTTTCAGCTTTTGCTTGTTCGAGAGCTATTATTTTTCTGACATCTCTATCTTTGTAAGTGGATACTAATACAGGATCGAAGCCAAGGACATTTTCATCTCTAATACCGTCAGCAATGCTGTATCTATGTAATTCATCTCCAAAAATATGAGCAGTTGTTACCATCTTCTTTTTATTCTCATCAAGAATTGGAGTACCTGTAAAACCAAAAAATACTGCGTTTGGAAACGTATCTTTAACTGCAATTAGCATATCTCCAAATACTGATCGATGAGCTTCATCGACGATAAAAACAATTCTCTTTAGATTAATCTGTTCTAGTTCCAAAACTGATGCTTTCTCTTTTGTTAATGCCATTTTTTGGATGGAAGTGACAATTAGACTGTTTTTTGGATCATTGCTCTTTAGTTTAGAAATTAGTGCATAGGTGTCTTCAGTAGCTTGAATATCATCCCTTTCATCTGAAAACGCACGATATTCCCTCAATGACTGTGTTCCAAGTTCGATCCTATCAACCAGAAAAAGCACTTTATCTGCAAAACAAGAATTGGCTATAAGTTGTGCAGATTTAAAACTTGTCATAGTTTTTCCAGATCCGGTAGTGTGCCAAACATATCCACCGTAGATATCCTTTTCGCCCCACTTGAGTTTTCCGATTCTATCAGATATTTTCGAAGCCGCAAAATACTGATAACTTCTCATTACTTTCAATACTCCATCTGTATCATCAGCAACGGTGTAATATCCAATGAGTTCATGTGCCATAGGAATTGATAAGAGATATTGGGCTATTTCTTCCCATTTATCAATTGGGTTATTATTAAAGTCTGCCCAATGAAAGAAATAGTCTTTGTTGAATTTACCATTGCTACCAGGATTTGCAAAGTATATCGTTTCTTCTGGAGTCATTGCTACAAAAACTTGGATTAATCCAAATATGCCAGTAAATAGACCTTCATGAGAGTACTTTTCTATTTGATGGCACGCTTGGCTGATGTCTATACCGCTTTTCTTTAGCTCAATATGTATTACCGGCATTCCATTGATTAAGAGCATTAAGTCTCCTCTACGGGGAGGAAGAATACTCGATTTTGCTGTAAACACAGGCTGCTCAGCTATTTGATACACACTATTTCCACCAGCAATCTCTTGCCTATCATAAATTTTAAGACTGATTCTGCTTCCAAAGTGTTCTATATCTTCCTGGTTGTCTCGAATGATAGAAACTGTTTTACCATTAATGAAACCATTAATGTTAGCTGGAGTTTTGAGCAGGTTAATTTGCTCAATAATCTGTAGCATTTCTCCTTTCGTGAGTGGATAATCACTCAATCGATCAATTGACCGATTGTTCATAAAAAGGATATCTGCCCAATTTTGGATAAGTTGTTCCTCTGTTTTGTATCTAAGGGTTTTTGTTTCCCATCCATATTTCTCTGAAAGAAGCTTTACAAGTTCTTTTTCATACTTTAATTCATCATCAAACATTTTTTAACTCCTTTCACACAAACATCTTTTGAAGCAGTGCTTTTTTAATATTCTGTAACTTTTCATACTTATGCTGATGAAGGGTGATAAGAGAATCTACTTTCTTGAACAATGCACTAATTTTAGCCTGTTCCGGATTTTTAGGTGCTTTTACTAATGTGGGTTGTACAACAGATATATAATGTCTTGCATGCCCTAGATTCTCAATTTTAGTCGAATTCAAGAGCTCGTATGCAAAGCGAAGGTCAAACTCTTCTTTTGTTGTTAGTATTTTCATTGCCGAAGACTTGACCATAAAGGGGAAATCCACATATTTTGAATCAAGTGTAAAATCGTCAAAAATGACACAAGGCTTTTCATAGATTCTAACTTCATTTGTATATCCCAATATAAATCCCTTGTTTGCCGTAAGTACAGGTATTGAATAAGTATCTGAATACTCTTCATTTGACACAATATATTCGTCCGGTCTTTCATAATTAAAAATTTCTTTAAACTCATACTGTTCCCAAGTGTCAGTAAATCCCTTAAAACGTAATTTTGGAACAAGTTCACCATTTTTAGGAAACATTTTATCAAGTAATACTTTCTTTACATTAACTAGTTTGTCATACTTACGCTGATGAAGGGCGATAAGGTCGTCTATTGATTTAAAAAGTTCACCAATTCTCCTCTGTTCTTTGATATTTGGTATTATAGTTTTAATTTGTGAAAACTCTTTTTTATTCACAATTTGAAACGTTAATCCTCCACCCATTTTTTTCATAAAATCAGACCAATGATTACTTGCTGTAAAAAGAAAATATGGGTCTTGGTCAACATTTGGAATAATGGCATTGATCTGTTGATTAAAACTTCCCTTTGAGCCAAGTATGGTATTCTTACCTATGCTGGCAATACATGTTATTAAGATGGAATTTTCAGGGACTATTCTTGCAACTTTTTGTCCTTCTTCACTCAACTTTCTAGCGGTGTCAATTGTTACTAAATTCTTTATATCAGTAGGAGTAACCCATGGCATCCCATTACTAGTATAATAAGACTCTATTGCTGTTGGAGGGGTTGATCCAGTTACTATTTCTCCCAATTCTTGAAGCTTGTGCTGTTCCCAAATATCAGTAAAACCTTTAAACCTTAATACTGGTTTTAATATTCTTTCTGGCATATTAATCACCATTTAGTAGTGATTTAAATTCACTAAGACCTTTCATATCGAAATCATTACCTTCAAGCTTATCAATGAGAGTCGCAAGTTTATTTGAAGATTCATCTATTTGCTTTTCCACGTCCAAGAATGTCGTATGATACTTATCGACAAGGTTTTTAATTTTGATCTCGAAGTTAGAAACTATAACTGTAGGTAGTTCTAACATAGAATTTACTATGGGATCAATCCACTTAAGTCTAAGAAGTTCACTTGTCTGTGAATTCGTAAGATTCTCAATAACTTTTATGGTGTGTTCATCTAATTTTGATTTAAGATTTTTTATTTCTTTTTTTAGATTCTTCTCTTCATCGAAAAGTTGCCTGATAATCAATACTCTGTATTCAAGTGATTCCTCTTCGTAAGTGGACCCTTGCTCAATGTTGTCTTTAATATACTTTTTGACTTCAGACAATAAAAAAGAAGTTTTGTCACCATTCAGAATATCGCTTTCTTTGTCTTCCTCGGACAATGAATCTAGTATATCTTGATAAGACCCAATTATTTCAGCCAAACGTTTTTCTTTAGATTTTAATAAACTAATTTCATCTTTAAGTAAACTAACTTGAACGATATCAAAAGGGATAATCCTTCCAACATATCCGTCATGGACTTCTTGTTCTTTATTACCTTTCTTTTTTAGAACCATCTTAGGATCAACTTTTGTAATTGATGATTTACCTTCTGTCTGTATGATTTCCAAGTCTATTTCAATTTGTTTCCAGTAATCATCCAAAATCTGGTAAGCATGATACCGATCAACTAGTGGGATTGAAGCTAATCTACTAAAAATACTTTCACTAATAATATGTTCTTCTTTTGTACGTTCAACTGTATCCATATTAGTTATAAGATGATCGTACAAAAATGGTCCAAAATCATCAAAAGCTAAATTGAAATTATCTTTATATTTCTTAAATTCTTCGTTATTACTTATAATGTGATTTATATCTTTAGATATAAGTTCTGAATAAGGTGAACCACCGTTTCTAAAAATATCATTCTTTAGTTTAGGAAATGCCATCCAGTATTCTTGAAGCTGATTAATCTCACTGTTTGGAATACCTCCAAAAATGGTTGCATATATATCCCATGTTTCTGCCAATTCAGAAGAGTCAACATAGCGAGGAATATTCAAGTTATAATCATTGTTTCTAATCTCTTCCCTAGTAACAACACGGGAATACTTATCGACATCCTCTCTAATATTATTGGTATCGACAATTTTTTTAATATCGGAAGCTTGCAGTTTATTATTTTTACCAACTTTGATAAAAACTTTTGATGCATCAATAATTAATACATTATTTTTATTTCTTTTCTGCTTTAGTACCATGACAATCGTTGGAATTCCAGTACCGAAGAATATGTTTGCTGGCAAACCAATAATAGTGTCGATATGATTTTGTTCGATAAGATTCTTTCTAATCTTTTGTTCTTCACCACCACGAAATAACACTCCATGTGGGAGAACAATTGTCATAATACCATCTGGTTTCACATGAAAAAGATCATGCAGAAGAAAAGCATAATCAGCTTTGGATTTCGGTGCTATTCCAAATTTCTTATATCTAGCATCTGTTTCTTTGTCTGTCGAATCCCAGTGTTGGGAGTAAGGAGGGTTGGAAACAACTGCATCGACATATAATGGCGAATAAGTTCTATTTGGATCAGATTCATCAAAATACGGCCAGTCTTCTTTCAGCGTATCAGCATTTCTTGTCACTATATTTGATGGTAGAATACCTCTCATTACAAGATTCATTCTAGTAAGATTATAAGTGTTTTCCTTTAGCTCCTGTGCATAGTATTTGACTTTGTCCTTTTCGTTCATGTGTTTTGCAACGGATTTGCCTATATTAATGAGTAATGAGCCAGATCCGCTCGTTGGATCATAAATTTCAATCTTTTTTTTATCTTTGAGGTGATTTGCAACAATTTCGGACATTAGGAAAGATACTTCATGAGGTGTATAGAACTCTCCTGCTTTCTTGCCAGCATTAGCAGCAAACATGCTGATGAGATATTCGTAAATAAACCCTAAAACATCATAACCTTGCTTCCTATCCATCGGTATATCATTAATAAGGTGAATTAAATCACTGATTGCCTTAGTCTGCGCACCAGAACTATCACCAAGTTTAGTAATCCCATTTTGAAGTGCATAGAAAATCTCTTGTTCCTTCTTTTTGCCACCAAAAACATTTTGATGAGTCGGACTGATAAGTCTACTAAAAGCATTAAGGGCATCAGTAACGTTTGAAACGTCAAAATTTTTTCCATTCTCTAACCATGTAGAAAACAGATTGTCATAGGAAATAAAATAACCAAGATTCTCTTTGCAATAATTTACGACTTCTAGGTCTTCTTCTTTGAGTTCTTTTAAATCCGTTTTTCTCCAACCTTCTTTAGGTGATAATAGCCATTCTTCTTCTTTGTCAGAAAGAAATTTATAAAAAATGAAACCAAGGATATAGTCCTTATATTCATGAGCTTCAATCTTTGAACGCATTTTATTTGCTGATTCCCATATCTTTGACGCTAAATGTTGTTTGTTCATTATCTATCTTCCCCTATCTCATTTTCTTTAAATAATTTAACTAGTTTCCTTTTTTCCTTCATTGTTGGTTGAAACTTGTCATTTTCCCAACGATTTACTGTTACAACTGAAACACCTAAAAGGTCCGCCAACTCTTGTTGAGTTATAAGCAAAACCTCTCTTAGTTTTTTAATTTTTTTTGCATATGTCATATGGAAAACTCCTTTTAATATCTTATTAACATTATTGTAACACATTTTGTAAACAATGAAGTTATATCTTTGATAAATCAAACATATTTTTGTTTTTTTATCAAGTTCAACTGGAAGTCTTATACTAAATAATTTATATGCATAGCTCTAGTCATTAAGATATAGAAAGTAGTAATGTAAAATGTCATGCAATCGTGTGCAATGTGCCTGTAGAGAATTAACTCCTTTACTGACCTTTATTTATTATTTATAATTAATTCTTAGTCTTGTGTTGCCCGAATATGAAATATAAGAATAATTACCGATTTATGCAACGAAAAATGGTCTAATACGTGAATCGTATTTAGACTATAATTTTTATATGATTTCACCTTCCGGCAAAGAGCTGTGAACTAAATATTGTTATTAATAGAATGAGGTGTAATTTTTATTTATATGGCTTGTTGTAAAACATTTAGTTGGAAATTACAATGTTTTTTATATTAAAGATTAAACTAAAACAATATATTTCACTTCATATTTCAAAAAATAATTTTAAATTAAAAGAAGCCTTGAGGCTTCTTTGTTAACATTCAACCTTTTATAGAAGAGAAGACTAAACTACTTGTTATAAAGATCGAAGTATCTTATTCAATTACAACTTATATGACTCTTTATTTGTCATCAATTCTATTATACCTTTCATTATCAAAAGTACCTGTGATTTCAATCACTTTATCATGTAATGCATTTTGAATTCTTCTTTTCATAACTACATTATCTTTATCATCGTGAATTTCACCAATTAATGATATGTTATTAGTACTCTTAATAATATCTGTAAGTTTATCCTCAAATGCCGTTATTACGCTGTTATTTTCTAATACTCTTCTTGCTATTTGATAGTCATTAAAACTTGTAATATTTGAAATTATTACTTTTTTATAGTCTTTATCTCTATTAACTAAAGCTTGTAGTTTTGCATTTTGGGCTAGAACAGAAAATTTTATCTTATTAATTAGGCCTGTGAATCTATCATTTTTAAGAAAAGATAATTTTTCTATTACCTTTTCTATTATTGAAGTCGTATTTAATGTTATGTTATGAAAACTCAAAGCGCTACTTATTTGATTATTATTTATAGTTTCTTCTAAAAACACCAAAGACCCTTCAACTTTATTATAATAATCCATTAATTGTTCTATTAAGATTTCATCTTGAAACTTAGTAGTTAAAATTGATGTTATCAATAATCGTTCTTTAAACTGGTTCATTTGAACTCGATCTAGAAGTCTGTATAATAAACTTTTATATCTTGATATATATGAGCTATCAGTAATTAGATTAATATAATTTTTTTGGTAACTATCTAGTATAAAATTCTTTACAATGATAGAAAAATCAAATAAATCAGATATAAGATCAACTATCCTTTTCTCAACTTCTCCGTGACTAGAAGGGTCGTACTGTGAAATCAACGTATATAGTGAATTCAAATTTTGATTGGAATCAATGCTTCTAACAAGTTTTTCACTCATTATTTTATTATTAACATTAAATATAGTACTCATAAGCATTAACTTTTCAAGTTTGTCTGTCACATTTGTAAAATTAGATCTGGCAAGCTCGTTTGCATTAATCTCTGATAAATTTATGATTTCATCACTAAATGCTTCCAACTTATCAGCTTGACTAATTATAAGTAATCTTATAACTTTTATATTTTTCGAATCAACAATTTGCTTGATATCCTTAATAGTTATATTTTTACTAACTTCCTTAAAGTCATCTTCAAGATACGTTATTTCTGAACTTGTTGATTTTATTAGTACACTAGTAATTATAGAACTAAATAGATTATCATTAACACTCTTTACTTTCTCGAAACAATTTTTCAAAAAAGCATTTAATATATCTACATCACTCAGCAAATTAGCTGCTTCTAGCAACTTTTCAAAACTATTTAACACCCTATCGCTACTAAGATTGTTACATATCGATTTAGCAAATTTATTGAGCAATATCTTATTGGTTTCATCAAAAAAGTCAATATTTTTATAACTTTTTACCAATATATCATATAGTTCCAATAAGTTCTCCATGACAGATGTGTATATGAAATCTTTATTATTATATAAATCTATTATACGATTAGCCGAGATAAATATTTCTATAAGACTAATGTTTTTTCTTTTTATGACATATTCTTGTATCAATTGATCTAAAATGTACTCAATATGTGACGGCTTAATATTATCTCTTAATATAAGGTCATCTGAAAATGTGCATGTTTGAACTTGTCTAAAAACATTAACGTTATATATTACATCATCCGATAAGTTGTGTAAATACATTATTGGATTTTCACAAGTAATATGTCTTGTGTCTAAAATGAACTCAGAACAAATACTATCCTTTTTAATATAGTCACTTACTCTACTATCATTACTGTTCTTGTATAAATCTAAGAGCAGTTCTGGATTCTTATATATAATAGCATATAGTGGCTTCCACTTTTCTCTAATAATAGTCGCTTTGCCTACCATATCGACTTGATTTTGCTTAAGTTTTGATTTCTTAGAAGTTTCAATTAACTCTCTTTTTGAGTTTATTAAATTTATTATCTTAATTATTTGTCTTGGTGTATCTCCATAATAATCAGAGATTGTTGACATCAATCTATTTGAAAACTCAAATTTATATTCATCATTTAATGTTTGAATCAAAGAATACAAATTAATTTTTCTTGATTTTTCCATTACAATTGAATAATCAAAGACTTTTGATAAAAATTCTTTTGCTTCATTTGTGCTATAATTTCTAGTTTTATTTAATTCTTTAAGAATTCTACTTTCATCAATCGGTAAAATAAAAACATAATTTCCTGAATCGTTTGTTAAAAAACCTTTAATAAAATCAAGAATGCTAACTGCATAGTTTTCACTGCATCTGTCTAAATTGTCTATGACAATAACTTGATAATTCTTCGCATCTTTCATAATCTGTTTAAATTTAGTATTAAAATCAAACTGTGAAAAGTGATTATGAATTGTAGTTGAATCTTGTTTAAAAATAAGATTTACAACACTTAACAAAAGAACTTCAATCCCAATTACTACAACTGCAGTTACTAAAGTTTCAATTGGTTTTGTTATTATCTGATCTAATTTTAAATATTTTAAAATCAAACCTATGAACATAACTATAAATGAAAAAATAATAATTGTTCTCCACAATACCATACTATATGTAGTCGTAGATTTCTCTTCAAATAATTTCTTTTCAACTTCCTCTTCAAGATGATTACTCTTAGCTATCTGCATTAGGAAGGATTCTTTAAAATCATATTCACTATACTTCCAAGCATCACACTCTACAAACGTGACACTCCTTTTTCCATGAAGTTTAATTTTATCGTTCTTAAATTTTAGCTTTACTGCATTAATTACCGTTGATTTTCCAGAACCCCATTCTCCGAATAATCCAATCGTTTCAGTTGTACTCGTTTCTGAGGTGGATTGAATAACTTTTGTAAGTTCTTCGACATAAATATTATTACCCAAAACGTCATTGTTTTCATCCAATGATTTTAAAACTTTATCTTCCACTATGTGATATTTTTTCATTTCATACCTCCCAAAAAACAACCTCCAAAAGAAGACCGCACTTTTTTCTGTTGATATTTTTCATCTACATTGAAACAATAATAAATATTCCACAATTATAATACAAGATAACAAAGCCTATTTCAAGGCTTTGATAGAAAATACATGTCATTATCTGTCATCATTTGTGATACGGCTCGTTATTATTAATTCTAAACGAGCGATATATCTGTTCTAATAGTATCAGTTTCATTAATTGATGAGGAAAAGTCATCTTAGAAAACGATAATTTATAATTAGCCTTACTTAAAACGTTATTAGATAATCCTAAAGATCCTCCAATAACAAAACAGATACTAGAAGAATGATAGTTAGTGATATCAATCATCTTCTTTGCTAGTTCTTCAGAAGATAACAGTTCACCTTCTATAGCTAAACAAATGATATATTCATCATTTAATTTAGCAAGAATCCTTTCACCTTCTATATCCTTAATAATATCAATATCTTTAACTGACAAGTTATCTGGAGCGTGTTCATCCTTTACTTCAATTACTTCTAACTTACAGTATTTAGATAATCTCTTGCTATATTCCTTAATACCTTCTACAAGGTATTTTTCTTTTAGTTTTCCAACAGTTATTATTTTTATTCTCATAATGTACCTCAATATATCTATTTTATCACAAATATACTTGTCAGAACATTAAAAATAGTATTGATAGTTATTTGTGATAATTATATAAATTGCATAATAAAGATGGTTTAAAATTAAGATTATATACTTTTATTGTAAAACAAGAGATCTAGGAAAATGTAGTAAGATATTATATTGTATTATCTATATTCACGGTTTTTGTTTTATTGCTTGAATTTGTTGCTTCTACTGATTTAACAGAATCAGAATTAAACAACTTAGCCTATACAGATACCTTAGCTACTATATTAGAAGAAGCTGAGATGTAAGGTTACTTTAATAATGACTCAGTAATTATAATCATAACTACTAATTACTTTCCTCTTTCTTATGTATATTAAAAAAGGCACCATTCCTCTTCAGAACAATACCTTCACTATTTTTCTTTTTTAAGTTGAATGCCTATACTTTACAATCAATCCAAATATATTGTAAAAATAATTACTACATATAATTCAAATCATTTAACTTTTTAAATTACATACAAATAAAATCAAATAATCTAATCTTTCGAATTCATTAAATGTATTACTTTATTTACAAAAACATCTACTAATTGTGAATTAAATTGAGTGTTTTTACATTTTGTTAATTCTTTAATAGCATAATCTTTTGAATAGGCTTCTCTATATGGTCGTTCACTAGTCATAGCGTCATATGCATCACAAATAGCTATAATTCTTGATATTAATGGTATTTCTTCACCTTTTAAACCGTCTGGATAACCTTTGCCATCTATACGTTCGTGATGGTGAAGGACGTAATCAGAGATTTCTTTTAATTTTCCAGAATTTCTTAGAGCTTTCGCACCCCATTCTGGGTGTTTTTTAATAATATCATACTCTTCATTTGTTAATTTATCAGGTTTATCAAGAGTTTCTGTTGGTACTTTTATTTTTCCGATGTCATGAATCAGTGCTGAAAAAAATACAATTGATTGTACTTTTTTTGAAAGTCCTAAGTTCTCCGCTAATCTCCTAGAAGTTAACGCTACGTTTTCACTATGGTTTGTTGTATATTTATTATGTAATTCTAATAAGCCAATCATAGAGTAGATAATATCTGTAATCAATTCGTTTTCAAGAATCTCATATTCTTTTTCTTTCTCAACAATCTTTTTATTGAAATCACTTTTTGTATTAGTAAATGATACAATATTTTCTAACATCGTTTGAACTTGATATTTTGATATCTTGTTTTCTTCATATGCTACTGCTGGTATAAAAAATGGGTTTTCATGTACAACATTCTTAATAATGAGATATGGATGTAGTTGAATAATATTGATAATCATATCATCAGTAAATTTATCCATATTATATCGGCATAATGCTGTAACAGGATAATTATCAAATACTTCTGAATTTAACTTCCACTCATATTCATAAATTAAATCAAAACCATCAGTATAATCTAAAACCCAACTTATTTCGCCTGAGATACCTAAGCCATCATAACCTTCTTCTTTCGCTTCTTTAGATAGTTGGATTAGTAAATTCTTCATTTTATCAGGATGAAACTTACCTCCTTTTGAGTAAGCATCTTCTTTTTCAAGAAACAGTAACTGTTTAGATTCTATATAATCATAATATAAGCCATTAAACTTTAATGACTCAATAATCGTATTTGCATCGGTTCCCCCATTAATATACATGAATTTGATATTGTTCTTTAGGCAATTTGAAATATATGAAATAACTGTTTCTGTTATTTCATTACTATCCCTATATAAAACAACTAAATGATCTCCCAAATTAATTATTCCACTAAATTCGCTCTCATAAACGTCCTTCATAAAAATCACCTCTAATTTGTTTGAAGGTATTATACTATTAATCCATATTTAATTGTAGGTACGGATGCTTTGACGCTTACATTTAATTGTCAGAGTTTTTGTTCTGTCAAGGTACTTATCGTTTGACGCTTACATTGTTTTGACAAAGTTTTATACAATAAACTAAAATCTACATTAATATCTAGCTCATCATAGAGGTACATTTCTTTATCTAAAAAAGGCATCTTTCCAATATTTGGAATGATACCTCTTATTCTTTTATTTAGTTAAGTCTCTGTCCAAGACATTCAGTCTAGAAATTTAATAAAGATTTTTTTCCTTCGTGAATTACTTGATCTAAAATAATAACCACAAATAAGAATAACTCCACATTCTTTTCTTCAAAAATCTCTATTTCATAGGTATCTCCCCATGAAATAATCTTTTTAGAAATAGAAGCTACCATTTCTCCCTTATTATAGATACCAAATGAATGAGCAAATAAACTTCCGTCTACCGTTAATTCTTCATTTAATATAGATAAATCAAATTTAGGTCTTAAGCTAAATTTTCTTTTAATGTTAGCTACTTCTCCACCATCTGGTTCAGAGATTAGATAATTAGCGAATAATCTAAATAATTTCTTTTGTGATTTGTACAATACATTTTCATTAGCATCTTGCATCTCCAATTTATTCCGGATGGTAAAAACTTTTCCTTGTACTTGATACTTTAAGTTTTGGTTCTCATCTGTAATGTTAAATTTGTCTTTAAAAGAAAATACTTTTTGTTTAATGTAAAATTTCATAAATCCCCCTATAAATCTATTTGTTATACTTAATAAGATTTTACCATATTTTTTGTAATTATCAAAATAGTACCTTACATCATTATTTCTATTCCTGCTTGCTTTCCAGTATCCTCAAGAATAATATTGTTTTTATAGTATAGTCTTAACTTAACTCTACCTGATAGTCCTTCTTTGATTGTTTGATTCATTAAGCCATTTTTAGGTGAAGCTAAACTCTTCACCTCGTAATTCCACGCTTCAATAACAAGTTTATAGTTTCTTTTTTTTACTTCGATTAATAAGTGATTCTCTTCTTTTTCTAAGATTTTAATCTTTGAAAAGTTATAGGTAGCGAAGCGATACTCTTTATCCTTATGAACTAAATTAGCTATTAAACCCTTAAACTTCATCCCCAAAAATGGAATGGTTGCGTAAGAAAACATAAGTGATGTTGAATCGTCTTTAAAGTGATTGGTTTGTATCCAAATGTATTTATCTGGAAATGAACTTCCATAGTCTTTTTCAATGTATCCTTTACCTCCATTAAAATCAATGTTTAAATCATTGATTTTAATAAAGCCTTGTAAGTTATGATTCATACTAACAACAGCGTGATAACACTCCATAAGAGGAATATAAGAAAAGAAGCCCATTATTGATGGAGAAAGAAAACTAGTATGAATAGGAACCAAGTCTGATATAGATACTTCTCCATTCACAGATATTTTTTTGTCATCAAAATTAACTTTAATTTTATCTAAGCTAAAAATAGAGTTTTGAATAGATAGTGTAACATCTTTTTTGTCATACTTAAAATCATCTTTTTCAAAAATTAGAAATTCTGTAAATAAGTTATGAGAACCATCTACTTTCTCTTGATTTAGAATTATTTGAATAAAGGAATGTGACTTTTCTTTATTTAAACTGATTCCTGGAATAAAAGCTAAGGTAGTCATTTTGTCTTTAGACACTAACTTATAATACCAACCTTCAAAATAGTTTTTCTTATCTAAGTTTCCCTTAAATGAAATTGCTTTTTTTAATTTATTCAAGATGCTACACCTCGTTTGTTTCTTTCACTCTCTAATATATTATATCATTTATCAACGTTATATTACTTTGTAGTTCAAATCTTTTGACCTTCTATGATATTTTTGATACACTAAAAGAAAAAAAGGAGAAATACTATGAGACAATTTATCATACCTTATTTAACATTTGAGAACTCACTTGAGGTAGCTAATTATTATAAGAATATTTTTGATGGAGAAATCGTTTATGTTATGTTAGGCAAAGAAATGCCTAACTGCAAAGAAGAAGATTTAGAAAAAGTAGTTCATTTAGAACTTAAAATTCAAGAGCACTTCATCTATATGGCAGACGGACCGGAAAAACCATCTGATCAATCAATGCTTTTACTTGATTACAAAGACTTAGATTTAATGAAAGAAGCTTTTGAAAAGATGAAAGCATCTAGTAAAGTGATCCAAGAAATGAATGATACATTCTGGGGAGCTATTTACGGAGTTTTAGAAGACAAATACGGAATGAAATGGGAATTCCATTTCATGAAGCCAAGAGCATAAAAATAAGAGGGATGAAATGAGTTAGTTTCCTTAAAACGGACAATTAAATAAAAAGAGTACAAAGAACTTGTTTCCTAAATTGAAGAGGAGCGAGTTCTTTTATTTTCTTCTGAAGCCTTTCGTTATTGTAATAGAAAATATATTCTTTTACAATAGCTTCTACGTTATATGTATATAATTTACTCTGTAAATATATGCATTCTGTCTTTAGAGCGCTAAAAAATGATTCTATAGGCGCATTATCTACACTACTACCTTTGGCTGATATTGATTGAGTTATTTCATTTCTTTTAAGAGTAGATTTATACACATCATGAGTGAAATGCCACCCTTGATCAGAATGTAATATTAGTTCTTGACGTAGTTCATAAGGTACTGATTCAATAGCTTGATCCAATGTATCCATAACTAATTTATGATCTATAAATCTTGATATAGACCAAGAAACAATCGATTTATCACACATATCTTTTATCGCACAGATATATGATAATCCATCTTTGCAGAATAAATATGAAATATCAATTGACCATTTCCTATTTGGCCTATTTGTGTTAAAATTTCTCTGTAGAAGATTAGGTATATTGTGGTGTGGAACCTTTGAATACCTTTTTGTCTTCTTTCGGATAATGGATTGTACGCCATTTATCCTCATGTATCGGTATACGGTTTTGTTTGTTAAGCATACGCCGTATACCTTTTTAATTTGCATTCTAATGGACTCTATACCCCATCTATCATCTTTCTTATACATTTTCATAACCATGTTGTTAATAGCTTTATCATAAGCTTTATATTTAGGTCTACCTAATTTTATCCAATCATAGTATCCGCTTCTTGAACAGTTCAATATATTACATAGTAATTGCACCGAATAACGCTCTCTAAGCATATCTACTACTTGATAATATTGTTTGATTGTTGCTTCATTAGGTAGACCAGTGATTTTTTTATATCTTCATACATCCTCACTTTTTCTATGAGTTGTTCCCTGTTAAGTTCTTCAGTCTTTACTTTGTGCTTTCTCGGTCTTCCTTTATTAGGTATTTCTGCTTTTGTTCCTTTTCCTCTTCTATCAACACATGTCCCGAATTCTCGGTATTGATTTATCCACCTGTCAAGTTGAGAGTGGCTATTTATGCTATACTTCCTCATTATTTCTGCTCTTCCCATATGAAAGTCTAAATACAATAACGCTATTTGATTCCTTTCTTCAATTGAAAATGATCTATATTTCTTTGTTTTTATCTCTTCCATTTTTTCCCTTTCTTGTTGCTAAACGTCATGGCTCAATTTTCTTTTTGTGGATAACTTCATTATCACAAAAAGATTCTATATTACTTATTGATATATTATATCAAAAAAGTCATACTAGATATTAATCTAATATGACCCTTTTTATTTTGTTGTCTGTTTTAAAGGAATACTTTCAATTCATCCCTTTTTTTATAGTCTTTCTTTTCCTGTGATATGTTCTATTTCAATCTCTACTAAAGTAGGTTCACTATATTCTTTATCAACATAGCTCTTTCCTTCTTTTAAAAAATTAGGAGAGTATTTTTTGATGAACTCAAATAATACTTCTCTAGTACTTGGAATGACTTTTGCTTTACCAAATAACGTAACTGATTGATATTTTGTGGTAAATGTTTCTTCCACTACAGAAACATTCCCATACACAGAAAAACATACCTTATCATTTTTTAATATGTTATCTATTTTATGCCCCTCTTTCGCTGAGTGAAAATATATCTTGTTATTATACAAAACATAGTTTACAACCACGTTGTAAGGATATCCATTATCTGAACTAATAGTAGCTAATACTCCTTCTTGGCAATTCGCTAAGAATTCTAGAGCTAATTGATCAGACATTTGATTCTTGATTCTTCTCATTTCTCTAAACATTAGCTGCCTCCAAAAAGTATTGTTGCAAAGCAATAATCGTTTTTGCATCTTTTATTGTTTTATTCTTTATAAGTTCTAAACATTCCGCTAATGTGAATTCCATTACTTCAACGAATTCATCTTCATCAGCTGATAATGGATTCTCTACTTTATAACAATCTCTAGCAATAAATAGTTCTATTACTTCATTACTATAACCAACACAACTATTAATATCCATCATTGCTTCAAAATTATCTGAACGATATCCAGTTTCTTCTTCTAGTTCTCTAGTAGCGCATACAATACCTAATTCATTAATTTCATCTTTTTTACCTGCAGGTATTTCAATAGATAGTGAACGTATCGGATAACGGTATTGTTTCACTAGAATAACCTTGCCATCTTTTGTAAGAGGCAACACAGCTGCGGCAGAGGAATGTTGCAAATAGATTCTTTTCCCTGTTTTATCGTTTGGTAATAATACATCGTCTTCGTATAGTTTCATAAAGAAACACTCATATACTAATTTATGACTTAATTGTTTTTCTTCTAACTTCATAATCATCATCCAATCACTTAATGTGTTCTATATAAAACAATCTTTGTGTGTAAGCCATCAAAAGATACATCCATTTTATCAACTAACATTCCGACACAGATAATTTCTCTTGACTCACAGCTTTCTCCTAAAAGTTCCCAGCCATAATCTTCTAGTTCTTCATCTCGTTCTATATGAATGTCTTCTTTGATCGTTTTCATCAACTCTTGAGTGGTATCTTCTACTGTTATGGTAATAACAGAAGCTTCTTGTTTAAAATTCAAATTAAAGTCAAATACATGATAACCTTTATTAAATAGATATATTATTAATTCGTCAATTATTTTGACGTTTTTTTCAATTTCATGAATTGCCATTTTTTATCGCTCCTTTCAAATGCTGTTATTGCCATATGGATTAGCACCGCTGTAAACGCAGCTGCAAATCCATTGCTATAGAGGATAATTCCTCCATGTAATGAACCTAAGTTATTGATAACTGGTAAGTGTAACATCCCCGCAATAACCCCCGGTATTATACCATATTCTCCGCTGATTGGCGCTAGGGTTGTTGAGAAGATGAGTGCTAAGGTTACCAAGATACTATCAAACTCTAAATTGAAAATAAGAGCGGATAAGACAACTCCGAAAACTCCTGGAATAATATTCCTTGGATGTTTACCAAAACACCCAAAACCAACCACCGTCAGAATCGCTCCAAATGACGGCCCAGAGAGTTTTATACCTAAGGCTAGTATAATGGCTATGATTAGAAAACCAGTTAAGCCTGAGTTAAATAAAGCTATTCCTTCACGGTTTTTTCTAGTGAAGTCTGTTATAGCTCTCCCAGACTTTCTTAAAATGTTCTTATATTCTTTTAAAGAATTGCCATTCGCTATAAATCCTACAATCATCGCAGTTATAGTAATAGCTAAAGCAATAATTAATAATTCTAAATGTCTATCTGTTGTAAAAACTGCTTCTACTTCATAAGAATGATTTGTAAGCTTTATTACTGAATATGCTAATAAAGCAATAATCCCCCCAGCAAAGCCAACGTTATAAAGGTCATAACCATTATGAAATTTAATAACGTGAGGTGCTAATTCCATCAGAATAAAGCCACTCGAAACACCTACTAAAACTCCCAAAGGAATACCTATCAATAACTGTAGACCTAAGCCAAACATAATAACTGAAGCAATTGGTGCTAATCCAGCTGAAAACAAGAGAATAACAATAACAGATCTAAAATGCATTTCTTTATACTTTGAATACAGAAATACTCCAAAGAAAATAATGGAACTGTTTAAGATATTCATTCCAAAAAATGAAAAACCAGCTATCGTTAATAGTCCAGCAAATACAGGCCCTGTAATTGGAATCTTTGTAATTCTCACGATGCCATAAGAAAACATAACTAGTATTCCTGAATTTAGTAAAGTCGCTCCTAATCCAGCTAAAGCTATATAATCTGTTAATAATACACTAGGGCTTGTTAGAATCATTCCCATACCGCTCATCAGTTCATTCGGCTTAGCAAATACAAAAGCTAATATCAGAAATACTAAAGCTAAGTAAGGAACCAACATGTTCTCCTTTAGTTTTTTTAACATAGCTCCCATCCTTTCAAAAATAACATACATAATATTATAACAAAAATCTAATAAAAACATATTACTAAAAAAAAGAAAAGGAAGAATTTATCTTCCTTTTCCAAGTCTTTTATCAAGCATTCTTTCTCTTTCTAATTCTCTATTTTTGTTGAATCTACTTATTCTTAGTGCTTTATTGTATTGTTTATATCGTTCAATATCCAATTTTCCTGTGTCAATAGCTCTTAAAACCATACAACCAGGTTCATTATCATGTGAGCAATTCTTAAATCGACAGCCCTCACTCAAAGATTTTATATCCTCGAAACTTCCTTCATCTACAAAATAGGAAGAGATAATTCTAATTCCAGGTGTATCGATTACCTTTCCGCCGTTCTTTAGTGTAACTAACTCACGGTGTACAGTTGTATGTCTACCTTGAGCATCTGATAACCTAATCTGAGAAGTTTCAAAGTGTTCCTCAGCTAAAAGTTTATTTGTGATGCTTGATTTTCCTACACCACTACTGCCAATAAATACAGCTATTTTATCTTTGATGAGTCCCATTAGTACATCTATATCTGACTCATCATATACTGTAATTGGATAAATATCATTATCCGTTACTTCTTTTGTTTTTTGAATAAAGAACTCTATGTTATCACAAAGGTCCTTCTTTGTCAGTAAGATAATTGTCTTAAAGTTACGATGATAAGTTAAAGATAAAAAATCTCTTAGCTTCTTTGTATTAAAATCTTCATTTAAAGATAAACAAATAAACACAATATCAATATTAACAGCTAGTATTTGCCTTCCGACAATTGCGCCGTTATTGGTATCTGATCTATCTAAAACAGATTTTCTGACTTCTATCTCTTCTATAATACCTAAATAATCATCTGCTTTTCTAAAAGCTACATAATCTCCAATCTGTGGATAATCTGATCTATCATAATGAATATACTGAAACCTACCACTTACCTCACACAATATTTTTCCTTCTTCAAATTCAACTAAATACCTATCTTTATAGACAGTTATTACTTGAGCTCTAATAAGAGAATTACTGTTTTGCTTGCTCATTCTATATCACACCCTTTCTTAAAAGACTGATACATCACTTGCAAACAAAAAGGACCACAAATGGGTCCTCAAAATTATATAAACAAGGATTATTTGCAAGTAGATGTATCTATTAAATTTGTAAATCTTATCACATTTTTCATAATACACCACTCCTTTTCTTGTGTTTCTAACATAATAATAACTTAGTCTATTTAATTTGTCAAATAGTTTTTAATAAGAAAAACCTGATTACTCAGGCTTTTGTTTGATTACTTAATAAATTCACATATCTTTTCAACTAATACATCTGGACAATCCACTAATGGGCTATGTCCTGATTTCTCTAGTTTTACTTTCTTAGCATTTTTTAAAGCAGCTACTGTTTCATCTACCATATATTCCAATACGACAATGTCATTTTCACTCCAAAATGAAAGAACAGGACAAACTACATCTTTAATAGTACCATCCCCATCAGTAACACCGTTAAATTCATTTGACATATTGAATCTAGTTAACGCATAATCAACATCAACAATACATCTTTCCTTCATTGTTTCTGCTAAATATAAATCATCTTCTTCTTTTGTTGGTTTATTCACTGTATAAATCAATTGATCCCATACTGCTTTCATATAAGCTGTCGCACCTGATTTAAAAATACCATCCATTGAAGCTACTTGAATAGGGTCAGCCGCAACTTCTGCTTTTGAACTGTAATGTTGACCAACTAAAGGTTGACCTTGTGCATCTTTTCTAAAGATTGGGTATCCTTTGTAAGAACATGATTCAATTAAGATTACTTTTTTGGCTTCAAGTGGTCTCTTGGCAGCTATTTTTAAAGCAACAGCTCCTCCAGTTGACCAACCAGCGATAAAGTAGTCATGAACATCTAGTTTATCTAACAAAATTAAAAGGTCATCTGTTAATTCTTCTAAGTCATTGTATTCATTGTTGTAAGTAGAATCTCCAAAACCTCTCATGTCAGGAGCAATAATTCTATATTGATCCTTTAGTCTTTCAATTATTGGTTTATAGTGAATCCCACTACTCATATTACCATGTACCAATACTAGGGTTTCTTTTCCTTTACCTAAGTCTAGATATGCAAGTTTTTCTTTACCGATATCCATAAATTTCTTTTCCATATTTTCCTCCTATATGAGTATTTATTCATATTTATTCATATTTCTTTATATTAATATTTTAGTACTATCATTTATCAAAGTCAATAGATACGCCTAAATGTAAAGAAAACATCAAGTTTCAATCACTTGATGTTCACTTAACATATGTATTTATTTTTTCTTTACAGTAATTTAGCATATCCTCTTCATGTTTGAAAGGATATGTAAAGTTTAATTTTTTCGCAATATAAGTCCCAAGATAATGAACTAAGTCATAACTTGCAAATAAGGCTTTTACACAATTCTCTTTATTTGAATCAGGATAAGTAGCTAATAACATATTCCATTCTTTATCTGTGAGATATCTTTTAAAGTATCTCCCAATTAAACCGGTATTTACTTTAAAGTCATGTTTTATTCCTATATACCATTCAATTAATTTATGAAGTTTCTTTTTTAAAACTTGTTCCATATACTTTTCAAAAAACATTTCATCTCTAGCCAATGCTTTTACCACATAACTAGAATCAAAGAAAAAAGTATTTATTCTCTCTAAAAATTCAACTTCTGTAGGCTTTTTAACATAAAATTTAGATTCATCAGTAACTAAAGGTTTAGGGATAATATTATCTTTATCTACATAAACTTTATATAGTTCCATCTCATTTGCATAAATAGCAGCTTTAATGGAAGCGAAGCCAAAATCCATTTTAAAGCCATCATCAAATAATGTTAATCTTGTATACCATTTTACATCACCTGAAATGACTCCATCATCATGATAAAAAGATATTGGAATACCGAAGTGTTTCTTCCAATCTGTATGATCTATAAACTCCGATAAATCTCTGACATAAAACAAAGGATCTAAATCACTAAAATCATCCATTGGAGCGTTGTCATTCACAAAAGAGCCTTGTAACACAAGGGCTCTTATGTTTTCGTTATTTTTGGCAAATGCTATCAGTTTGTTTAATTCAACTTGTAAGTCTCTCATAAAACCTCAGAATCAAAATATGCTTCTTTGATTAATGCTTTTGCTGGATTCGTCTGACTTACATAAATTTCAATTTCATCATCTTTACATAAATTTCTAGAAAATTTAGTAGATAATAAGGCATTTCTCTTTTTATACTCTGATGAATCTACTGTGTATTCAAATGTAATATGTTTCGTCGAACGATACGTAAATATTTTTGTTATTTTTGCCTTATATGTTCTGTTATCAGGTTTAAAACTTAGTATGAGCAATATTCTAATTACCACAACTATAAAACTCCCCGCACTAAGTCCAAGTATTAGATAGGTTCCTAGTTCTGATATATCATATTGAATTACTAAAGATACAACTAAAATAATCGCAAAAACTACGAAAGACACTAAAGCAGAAATTACATAACCATCATTTCTAATTACTTTCTTAAAACTAACTTTTTCCATACTATCCTCCTATATAATCTTCGGTAGTGTCAAAAGTTTGTATTTTGACCTACTTTTTTCTTATTTTTATACTCTTCATTTTAATAAAAAAAGAGTAGT